>JBARSW010000645.1:0-20553 GCA_049644925.1 Chitinophagaceae bacterium
TCCATAAAATAGGTGGGATAAAATTCAATTGCCGCATAGGCTTCTTTTATTTTTGAACGAAAACTCAGGTTTCTGTATTTACGGTCCTCTTCTGCTCCACCTTTTGCCGGAGCTTCGGCATCATCGCCTTCCACAAAACCAAGATTCCCGGCGATACGTAAGCCTACCCATTCCTTTGGATAATAATTCAGGTAAAGTCCTTTGTTGAGTTTTGTTAGTGGCAGATCGAGGTCTTTTATAAAAGTTTTTCCAATGCCTGCACTACCTCCCAGGTCGCCCAAAAAGAACATGGGTCCAAGGCCAAGCCCCACTTCTATCTTGCCATTAAATGTACTGATGGATTGCGAACTGCTGTTTTCGGAAAATAAAGTAAACAGGCAGATAAGTACGGATAAACGTACAAATTGTACACTTGTTCTCATTGGTATCAGATTTCTGGTTTTTCTACTATTGGATTTCAACACTAAAGTAGAAAAGGAAATCGTATAAGAACAAAATGACTAACTGTTTTTTAGAAATTGAAAAGAAAAAGAGTTTTTCTACTAAGTGAAATTACGAAATACTGCTATTAAAGTATCATTTCAAGGTGTTCAATTCCATCTTCAATGTAAATGGGGCTGGCTGGTTTAAAGCCAAGGGAAGAATAAAAATTAATCAAATACAACTGGGCACCAATTTTAATAGTCTGCCGGCCAAAAAGTTGTTCTGCAATTTCAATACTTTTTTCCATTAGCAATTTTCCAATGCCTTTATTCCTGTTTTCAAGTGAAGTTACAACACGGCCAATTGATGGTTCTTTGTAAGATACTCCGGGGGGCACAAGTCTTGAAGCAGCAATGAGTTTGTCATTCTGCCATCCCATCAGGTGATGAGAATATTTATCCTTATTATCCAAATCCTGGAAAACACAGTTTTGCTCCACCACAAAAACTTCACTTCGTAATTGCAGCAAGGCATACAGTTCATCTACTGTCAACTTATCAAATTCTTTTAGTACCCATTTCATTAGTGTCTTCAATATTTATATTTGTTTTTCCAGAGTGATCTCAAAAATTTTCTCAGTTCTTCTTCCCTTGCATTTTTACCGGGTTCATAAAAAGTGGTTCCGGCTATTTCATCAGGTAAATACTCCTGCGGCGAAAAGTTGTTTTCGTAACTATGGGAATACTCATATCCTTTTCCATAATCCAATTTTTTCATTAAGCCAGTAGGAGCATTGCGGATATGTAAGGGAACAGGTAAATCACCTTTTGATCGTACTGTTTCCTGCGCCAGATCAATTGCAACACAGGCAGCATTACTTTTAGGGCTCGATGCTAGGTAAGTGCAGCATTGGGATAATATAATCCTTGATTCAGGAAAGCCAATTTTATTTACTGCATCAAATGTTGTATTGGCAAGCACAAGGGCAGTTGGATTTGCATTGCCAATATCTTCACTGGCCAATATTAGCATTCTTCTTGCAATAAATTTTACGTCTTCGCCACCTTCAATCATCCGGGCAAGCCAGTAAACTGCTGAATTGGGATCGCTACCGCGGATTGATTTTATGAAAGCAGAAATTATATCATAATGGTTCTCCCCGTTTTTATCGTAAAGGGCTATTTTTTTCTGCGCAGCTTTCATTACAAGTTCATCTGTAATAATAATTATTTCAGGATCTTTTGCAGACGCTTGTTCTGCTGTGGCAGAATAGTTTGAAGCGTCTGAGGAAGTTACAATTTCCAACAGGTTGAGTAATTTCCTTGCATCGCCACCGGATAGATTTATTATGGCAGCTGTTTCTTGCAATTCGATTTTCTTTTTAGCGAGAAATTCATCCTTTTCAATAGCAGTTTTTAAAAGTTTTAGCAAGTCCTCTTCTTCCAACGGTTTTAACACATATACCTGACATCGGCTGAGCAATGCACTATTGACTTCAAAAGATGGATTTTCAGTTGTGGCCCCTATTAGTGTGATGATGCCTTTTTCAACAGCACCCAACAATGCATCCTGTTGCCCTTTGTTGAAGCGATGTATCTCGTCAATAAATAAAATGGAACCACTTGTTGTTTTTGCTTTTTCAATAATCTCCCGAACATCTTTGACTCCTGCGCTGATAGCACTCAATTGATAAAATGGCGATTTGAGTGAAAGTGCAATAATATTTGCAATGGATGTTTTACCGGTTCCAGGTGGTCCCCATAATATAATCGAAGGAATTTTACCTTGGTCCAGCGATTTTCGAAGGATACTTCCTATGCCTAAGAGGTGGTCCTGGCCGACAACTTTATCAGGATTATCAGGTCTTATCCGTTCAGCCAGTGGAACAAAGGTTTTCATTGCATAATAATTTTGGATTTCAACTTTAAAAAAAGGTAAGCCTTTTAAATAAAAAATAATAATCAGATATTTGTAAATTAAAAATAAACCAATTCCGCTTGAGATTTGTACAACTTTTTTCAATTCTAAACATGGCAGGCTGTTTAATTGCTTGTCAAAAAGAAATAACCGCCCTACCTGTTAATGAAATACTACCTTTTGATTCCATTCCTGTTGTAAAACTTATCAATCCAATTATTGAAGAAGGTTCAGGAATAGCAGACAGTAAAGCAAATCCGGGTTATTTATGGGTTCAGGAGGATAGTGGCAATCCTGCAGAATTATTTCTTCTGAGTTACAACGGAGTAACACTTAAAAAAATTTATATAAAAAATTCCTCTAACAGAGATTGGGAAGATATTGCACTTTCGGGGAGTGATTTGTATATCGCAGATATAGGTGATAATCAACAGGTTTACACGGAATATACTATTTACCGGGTTCCCGAACCGATTTCAACTCTGGATACAGCAAACAGCTTAGAAGCAATTAAGTTTAAATATCCTGATGGATCACATGATGCAGAAGCTTTTTTAATAGATCCTTCAACAAAAGATATTTATATAATTACAAAACGAGATGTACCAGCCGGAATATATAAATTAAGTTATCCTTACAGTTCGATGAATACTGTAATTCTTGTAACAACACTGCCTTTTTTTGGTATTACAGGGGCAGCACTTTCCTTCAATGGGAAAGAAATTATTATACGAACCTACCTCAACCTATACCTTTTTTCCAGGACAACAGGCCAATCAATTGAAAAAGCATTGCAAAGTAAATACATTATATTACCTTATATTTCAGAACCACAGGGGGAGGCTGTAACCTTTGCAAATGATAATTCAGGTTTTTTTACTCTAAGTGAAAAAGGAGTTGCTCCGGGAGTAAATCTTTATTTTTATAAAAGACGCTAAGTATGTTTCAGTTTATTCCTGATTTATAATTTGGGATTGTGATTAATTATATTACTACCTATAAATGATGAAGAGAAACAAATAACTGATAATTTTGATGGTACACACAAAATCTATTACTCAAATAATTATAATTAATTCTGGAATATTAATAATATTTTAAATTTTCACAAATTTTCAATGTGAGTGAATCATTATCATGAACAAAGTATGAAAAAAGGAAAAATTAAAAGCGTTCTGATTTTTTTAAATATTATTGTTGTTATTCTTTACCTGTTTGCATGCCTTGTTCCTTTTTTAAATGCAGGTCAATTTTGGATTATCGCTATTCTGGGTCTCGGATTTCCATTCTTATTGGTTTTTCTATTGGTTTTTCTTTTTCTCTGGGCTATAAAAAGGTCAAAATGGGTATTTCTTTGCCTGGCAGCTCTTCTAATAAGCATACAACAACTTTCCGTAACTTTTGCTTTTCACTTAAAAAAAGAGTTTGTTATTGACAAGCCAGAAAGTACATTACGGGTGTTGTCCTGGAATGTATCCCGTTGGGATGAAAGAAATAAAGAAAAAAGAGGGGGTGTCAGTTTTAGGAGACTTATGATGGATTTCATCCAAATTCAAGGTGCTGATGTATTATGTCTTCAGGAGTTTTTTGAATGTCATGATCCTCATTATTATGAAGCTAACATACCTGCTATCGAGAAGATGGGATACCCCTATCATTATTTTTTCCCTTCCTCAGCGCTTTTCGACGGCAAGTTTCAATATGGAATGGCAATATTTTCCAAGTATCCAATTATTGATTCAGCAGAGTTTCCTATTGAAATTAGTACGCATTCTGAGGGACTTTCATATGTGGATATTAAAACAAGTAGCCAAACCCTCAGAATATTTTCTATACATTTAGAATCAGTCGGGTTCAATTCTAAAGATTATGAAAATCTAGGGGAGATTCAGGGATCAAGAGGAATACTAGGTAAAATTAGACGTTCTTATCAATTACGGAGTCGCCAGGCAGAAATGGCTAGTGAGATTATTAAAGCAAGTCCTTATCCAGTTATAGTCTGCGGTGATTTAGATGATATTCCAAATTCTTACGTCTATTTTAAAATTAAAGGGAGACTCCAGGATGCTTTTATAAAAAAAGGGTCAGGATTGGGCAAAACATTTCGATTTATTTCTCCAACTCTTCGTATTGACTATATTTTGGCACACAGAAAATTTACAATAAAGCAATATACAAGGATAGAAGTTCCATACTCAGACCATTACCCCATTGTCGCAGATTTGCACTATAATCCTTAGCTGGTCAGGGCTAACCAAAGCACACCAACTGCCGGAATATCTATTAAAGGGAGTTTTCCAAAGATTTAGGTGTTAGAAAATTTTACTGAATAACAGACTGGTAAATTGGAATCGAAATTTATGTGAATTTTTTGGGGAGAAATCTGCTAATCAATAACCTTGTATAGTAAAACCACGATTGTGAAAAAAAAATCTTCGATTAATATTGTATTTGTCATAAGTTTAATTACTTTAGTGTTCAGTTAGTAATTTTACTGAATTTAATAGTAGTTGTTACTTTCGTCATAATACCTCTGATTAGCTGATATAGGTTTTAGCGCCTATTATCCACATCCTTCGAACTAAATCAGGGTACAATTTGGCCTTTCGCCAAATGTACTAACTCCAATTCCATGATTTTTTAATGTGTTTTAAAGATTATTTCTTAATCCTTACACCTCTGTGATTATGAGAAAAAGTATTTTGAGTATTAATGGAAATAAACCCATGAATTATCTGTTACAGACAGTCATATCAGAGAGGTATAATTTTATTGCGGTAACAGATGTTTTTCAGGGTTTAAATGAGCTTAAAAGAAGACAAGAGATTGAGCTAATAATAATTGATGTTGACTATCATACACCAGATAGCTGGAATTTTATTCAACATATTAAAACAAGCGGACTTTATCAAGATAAGCAAATCGTGGTTCTTAAAAGCAGTGGAAATAGAACGGCAATAGAAAATTCGGAAGGAGCAGAAGATTATTTCATTGATAAACCATTTAATCCATCAGAGTTGATTAAAAAAATTGATACTCTTATCTTGACAAGTTCATTTCAAAATTAACCACCTTAAGCCTTATATATGTACCCACAAATCAACAATTTCACTTCAGACATTGGAAATCCCAGGAATAAAATAGATTATTTTGCTATTGAGAATAGTTCAAAAAATGACTTGACTTTTCTTTATATAGGTCATAATGATGTATCTCAGCAGTGGTTTTCAACTTTTTTTAAATCAGGAATTTTTGTAAGAAATTTTCTTCAGGCACAAAATTTAATCGGGAAGCTAAATACTGCTTCTGTTCCGGATGCAATTTTTGTTGACAGACCTTTACATAATACTGAATTCAAGAATTTCTGTTTTTTCCTTAGAAGGAAGAATTATTTATCAAATACACTTGTAATTTATAATGAAACCAGGCTGGATGTTCAGAAAGTCAGAATATTACGGCAACTTGAGTTGGTAGATGATGTTTTAGATCTGAATTCACCTGAAATTAATTTTTCAAGGAAAATCTCATTTTTACAGAAGGGTAGGAAGTGGCAGAATAATTTTATAAATAATGAGGCAGAAACAAGTGTTGAAAAAGAAACTAAATCTAACCTTCCTTCTGCAAAGCGTTTGTTTGATATAGTATTTTCATTAATATCAATTTTGCTATTTTCTCCTTTATTAATTTTGCTTGCAATAATAATTCGTCTGGATTCAAAAGGGCCAGTTATTTATACTTCAAGGAGAGCAGGTAAAGGGTATAAAATATTTGATTTTTATAAGTTCCGTACCATGAGATTTGATGCTGATCAAAAAATTGAATCTGTAGCTCATCTAAATCAGTATGAAAAAGAAAATAACGGAGCAAAATTTATGAAAATATGCAATGATCCCCGTGTTACAAGGGTTGGAAAAATTTTGCGTAAAATCAGCCTGGATGAATTACCTCAACTTTTTAACGTATTGAAAGGAGATATGTCAGTAGTTGGTAACCGTCCGCTGCCCTTATATGAAGCCTCAACATTGACCACTGATGAATCTGTGGAAAGATTTATGGCACCGGCAGGTATTACTGGTCTTTGGCAGGTGAAGAAAAGGGGAAAACCTCAAATGTCAGCCCATGAAAGAATAAGTTTGGATATATCATATGCCAGGGAGTCAAATTTTTTCTATGATATATGGATTATAGTCAAAACACCCAGTGTTCTTTTCCAAAAAACAAATGTTTAGTGTATGTAAAAAGAACATTCTAATTAGTATCTTTATTAATTACAGTACCCCTTAAAACTTTCAGATGCAAAAGGAAAATTTTCCATTTGTTTCAGTTATTACTTTAACCTGGAATACCACAGAAATTACCTGCGATTTTCTTCGTTCTATAAATGAACATTGTCCATATAAAAACATGGAAGTTATTGTAGTAGACAATGGATCCAAAGAGGATCCTAATGATGCTTTTAAAGCTATTTATCCTGACGTAAGAGTTATTATGAATGGCAAAAATCTCGGATTTACTGGAGGGAATAATGTTGGGATAAAAGCGGCAAATGGCGATTTTCTTTTCATAGTTAATAATGACACTGAATTTACACCAGGTCTTATTGAAGGTTTGCTTGATATATTTGAGCAATATCCTGCTGCCGGTATTGTAAGTCCAAAATTTCAGTACTTTTTCCATAAGGGAACAATAGAATATGCCGGATATAATACAGTAAACATTTTTACCGGTAGAAATGGTATGATAGGTTGCCAGGAGAAAGATATGGGCCAGTATGATAATATTAAGATTACTAACTATGCACATGGGGGGGGGATGATGGTTCCCCGGAAAGTTATTGAAGACGTCGGTCCTTTGCCAGAACAGTTCTTTATTTATTACGAAGAGTTTGACTGGTGTGACCAGATTAAGAGAAAGGGTTATAAAGTATATTATCAACCAAAATCCCTGATTTATCATAAAGAATCAATGACTACTGGTAAATCAAGTCCTTTTAAAACATTTTACCATACCAGAAACAGAATTCTTTATATGCGGCGGAATGTGAAATGGCCGGGATTCGTAGTATTTATTGCTTATTTTACTTTTTTTACTATACCCAAAAACACGGCTACTTTTTTATTTAAGAGGCAGAAACAACATTTGCGATCTTTTTGGAAAGGCATAATGTGGCACTTTAACCACGAAATCACTTTTAACTAGTTGGAATATGTGTGGAATTGCAGGCTTTGTGGATTTTAATAGAAATACCAGTGCAACTGTGCTGAAAGAAATGACAGATGCACTGACTCACCGTGGGCCAGATGATGCTGGTTATGAACTATATGAATCGGCGGAAGCCATCATCGGTTTTGGCCAGCGAAGGCTGTCAATCATCGATCTTTCACCACTGGGTCATCAACCTATGCATTTTGAAAACTTCGTTGTAAACTTTAATGGTGAAATATATAATTTCAAAGAAATAAAAAGTGAGCTTGAAGAAAGGGGATATTCCTTTTCTTCAAGCTCAGATACAGAAGTTTTTCTGAAAGGGTATCATTACTGGGGAGAAGGAGTGCTTAAAAAAATTATTGGAATGTTTGCCATTGCATTATATGATATATCATCCAATAAACTTCTTTTAATCAGGGACAGATCGGGTGTCAAGCCTTTATATTATTATTGGAAAAGTGAACTGTTATTATTTGGCTCAGAATTAAAAGCTCTATATAAACACACGGAATTTGAAAAAAGAATAGATATAAACAGCCTTGCACTCTTTCTTCAATTCAGTTATATACCAGCCCCTCATTGCATTTTTGAAAACACTTTTAAATTATTACCAGGCCACATCCTGACAATAAATCTTGGATCAAAGAAACTGGAACAAAGAAAGTATTGGGATGTTTTTGATTATTATAACAAGCCGAAATTAAAGATATCAGAAAATGATGCGATAGATCATACCGACAAGCTGCTAAGAAAGGCATATGAATACAGGATGGTGGCAGATGTTCCTGTTGGGATCTTTTTAAGTGGAGGCTATGATAGTTCCAGCGTTGCAGCTTTGTTGCAAACTAACCGGTCAGAAAAATTAAAAACATTTACTATTGGCTTTCATGAAAACGATTTTAATGAGGCTCCGGAAGCAAAAAAAATTGCGGAGTACTTAGGAACTGAACATACAGAATGGTATCTGACTGCAAAAGAAGCATCCGGAGTATTACCATTGTTACCAGAGATATATGATGAACCTTTTGCAGATAATTCAACTGTGCCTACTGTACTGGTAAGTAAACTGGCTCGTCAGCAGGTTAAAGTTGCTTTGAGTGCCGATGGTGGTGATGAGATTTTCGGTGGTTATAATAAATTTAAGCAAGCCGAAAAATTCACATCAGGTATGCCTGATTCAATTCAAAGCTTTTTAAGCGGCGCAATGTCTCTTATTAATCCTGCTTACATACCTTATTTTAACAGAAAATATAATTTTACTACCCGTTATGAAAAGATGAAACTTATATGGAAAAGTCATGACCCGGTTCAGGCGGTAAAATATATTGGACAATATATTACGGAAACGGAAGTTGAATCATTCTTGGGAAGGCCCTTTGAGCGATATCATACTTTTTTTGAAGACAGTAAAAAACTTGAGAACAATGATGGAATTACTAATCGCCTGCTGGCTATAGATTATAAAACATTCCTGGTTGATAACAACCTGGTTAAAGTTGACAGGGCTACAATGTCTGTCGGTTTAGAAGGACGAGAACCGATGCTGGATCAAAATATTATCGAATTTGTGGCTCAATTACCTTCTTCATTCAAGATAAGAGGAGGTGTAAATAAGTGGTTATTAAAAGAAGTAGTACATAAGTATATTCCCAAAGAATTAATGGAAAGACCGAAAATGCCTTTTATTGCTCCTTTAATGGTTTGGTTTCGGGAAGATTTAAAAGAGCAGTTGAAATATTATCTAAGTGAAAGATGCCTGGCGGCAACCGGGGTCTTTAATCATGCACCAATTATCAGATTAAGAAACGAATACTTGACTGGAAGAAAAGTAAATTACCAGAAGCTATGGCAAATATTAATTTTTCAACTCTGGTATGACAGGTGGATAAGCAAATTATAAAGAACTTATCTGAAAGAAAAGTGTATAATCGGTTTATAATAAAATAAAAATTTTTATAAATGAAAAAAGTTTCATTGATAACCGGTGGGGCCGGTTTTATAGGATCTCATGTAGCACGGCATTGCCTTGATATGGGTCACCAGGTAATTGTTCTTGATGATCTTAGCGGTGGTTTTGAAGATCATATTCCTGAAGGGGCGACTTTTATACTTGGAAGTGTGGCAGATCATGAATTAATATCCAGTCTTTTTGACAAATATCATTTCGACTATGTGTATCACTTGGCTGCCTATGCAGCTGAAGGATTATCACATTTTATCCGCAGATTTAATTATAATAATAACCTGATAGGAAGTATCAATTTGATAAATGAGTCCATTAAACATAAAATTAAATGCTTTGTATTTACTTCATCGATTGCAGTCTATGGGAAAGGTCAATTACCCATGACAGAAGAAATGACACCTGAACCAGAAGACCCATATGGTATTTCAAAGTATGCTGTTGAACTGGACTTAAGGTCGGCCCATGAAATGTTTGGATTAAATTATATTGTTTTCAGACCGCATAATGTATATGGCGAAAATCAGAATATTGGTGATAAGTATCGTAATGTTATTGGTATTTTTATGAACCAGATAATGCAAAAGAAAAAACTCAGCATTTTTGGTGATGGTAAACAAACCAGAGCGTTCAGTTATATTGACGATGTAGCAATACCTGTCGCAAAATGCATAAATATTGAAAAGTCCTTTAATCAGGTTTTTAATATTGGGGCAGATAAACCTTACACGGTAAATGAATTGGCCACCGTTGTTTGTAAAGAATTTGGTGTAGAACCCTCTATTAATTATTTGAATGCCCGAAATGAAGTTTTGCATGCCTATTCAGATCATTCAAAGGCGCATTCAATTTTCGGAGCATCAACTGGTATTAGTCTTGATGAAGGCATAACCAGGATGTCAGCCTGGGCAAAAAAAGTGGGTGCCCGACAAAGCCAGGAATTCGGCAACATTGAGATTATAGAAAAACTTCCAGATGGATGGGGTATTATAAGCCGGTGATCTTCTAAATTTTTCTTTAATGTTAGTAACAAAGAAAATAAAAATATTGGAGTGTATAAGACAAGGACAAATAGGGGGAGGGGAATCTCATTTGTTAAGTTTAGTGGAAAATCTCAACAGATCTGCATTTGAACCTGTTGTACTTTCATTTACCGAGGGTCCAATGATTGAAAGACTTAAACAAATGAATGTAGAAAGTCATGTTATTTTTACAGATAAGCCTTTTGATTTCAGGAAATGGAAGCAGGTAAAAAGATTAATCAGGGAGCATCAGATTGATATTGTGCATGCACATGGATCCAGGGCAAATTCCAATATATTGTGGGCCGCCAGATCGCTTGGAATTCCTGTAGTTTATACAGTTCATGGGTGGTCATTTCATCAAGATCAAAATCCCGTTGCACATAAAATAAGAGTATTCAGTGAAAAATATCTTACATCAAAAACTGATCTGAATATCTCAGTTTCATTTTCGAATCAACAATCAGGAAAAAAATATATTAAGTCTTTTAATTCTATTGTGATTAATAATGGCATAGACCAAAATAAATTTAACCCGGAAAAGTGCTATAAAAATATCAGGAAAGAATTGAATATACCTGTTGATGAAATACTCGTTTTATTTATTGCAAGATTTACAGCACATAAACAACCATTATCTCTTATCAATGCCTTTGCAAAAACGTTAATGGCAAACCCGAAATTGCATTTATTAATGGTTGGGGAGGGTGATCAGAAGCAGATGGCAAAAGAACTTATTGACAGCCATGGTTTAAATCATAAAATTACTCTGCATTCTTTTCGCCAGGATGTACCTGATGTGCTTGCTAATGCAGACATTTTTGTATTACCCTCTTTGTGGGAGGGATTGCCGATTGGCCTCCTTGAAGCAATGGCTATGGGTAAAGCTGTTATTGCTTCAAACGTGGATGGAACCAGCGAAATAATTGTGGATAATCTTAATGGATTATTGGTAAATACAAATAATTTAAGTGAAGAACTTACAACAGCACTGCTAAAATTAAGTGATGATGCCAGTCTCCGGAGACAATTTGGTCAAAAGGCAATTGAAACTATAAATGATAAGTTTAATGCTGCCAATATGACTCGGCTGATAGAATATGAATACAACCGGTTAGCAAAACACTTGCCCTCCGGGATGAAATAATCTAATTAAAAAAATCTAAAGTGGAATTTGAAAGAATTGCAGATATAAAAAGATTGAATTTTATTATCAAGGCTCTTAAGACAAAATTACCCGAAGGTGCTGAAGTTTTAGATGTTGGTTGTGGTAATGGTGTAATATCAAGAAGTCTGGGAGAACAAGGATATAAAGTAAAAGGTATCGATGTAAGCGAAAAAACTATTGAAAAAGCAAGAGCACTAAATAAATATTCAAATGTAAAGTTTGAAGTAATTAGTGCAGAAAAACTAGTGGCCGAAGGATTTCGTTACCATGCTGTAATTTGTAGTGAAGTATTGGAGCATTTAAACGAACCTGAAATACTGCTTAAAGTTCTGCACCAATCATTACTAGATGATGGTATTTTAATTGTTACAGTGCCAAATGGTAAAGGCCCCCGGGAACTATTTGTAACAAAGCCAATCGTAGCCCTTCAGAAAAAAAATACCTGGGTTTGGAAGTTTGTAAAAAAAGTAAAAAATCTTTTTGGTTACAAAGGCACAACAGTGCAATCAGATGCAGATAATCTTACCCATATCCAGTTCTTTACTAAACAAGCTTTGGAAAAACTGGCAGTTAATAGTAGTTTTCGTATTGTTCAGTTTGGAAAAACTAATTTTATTGAAGATGTTTTTCCTTTCTCTTTTTTTTCAAAGCGGATTAAAATATTGCAAAAATGGGACTGTGCTCTTGCAGAACATTTACCTTCAAGATTTACAGGTGGTTTTGTAACAGTTTGGGAAAAAGCCTGATATTTTTTGTATATGGAATTAGTGTATAAAATATTTTTGTTTTTTTTCTTAGCCTTTCAGGTTATTCTGGCAGCATATCTGCTTATCCCATTTTTTTTATTAGTAATTCACACTTTTAAATTGAAAGGGGAAAAAATGCTGAAAAAAAAATATCCCAAAATGAATGATCGGGAGTATGATTTTGCAGCTATAGTTACGGCACATCAGGATATACGTTTTATTCCACCACTTGTTGATTCATTTTGTAAACAATCATACACAAATTTAATTGTGTATGTAATCGCAGATGATTGCAATATTGTTGATTTGCATTTTAATGATCCAAGGATAAAAATTTTTAAACCTCTACAGGCATTAAACGCAAAGATCCAATCAATCAAATTTGCTGTTGATCATTTTATACGACCACATGATATATTGGTCGTTTTTGATTCAGATAACCTTGTCCATCCTGATTATTTCGTTAACCTGAATCAGTATTTTCAGCGGGGATTCAGGGCTGTTCAAACTCATATGCTTTCGAAAAATAGTGATACTATTTTTGCAAAGCTTGATTCAATAGGCCATATTTATAACACTTTTGTAGAAAGGGAAGCCAAAATGGAACTAGGCCTATCTTCAAGTATACTTGGTTTAGGGATTGCAATTGAAACTGATTTGTATAAGCAGGTCATCTATAAAGAAGTTTTGGGCGGGTTTGATAAAAAATTGCAGGCGGACATTATTCTTTCGGTCCCACAACTGGCTTTTGCAGGAAATGCTATTGTTTATGATGAAAAAGTTGATGATGGTATTACATTGGAAAAACAGCGAACCCGATGGATATATACTTATTTTGAATATTTTCATGTGAATTGGAATATATTTCTTATCGGGTGGAAAAAATTAAATTTCAATCTCATTTTTTTTGGATTCTCTGCATTAAAACCACCACTATTTATTATAATTAGTTTGTCGGTTTTGTGTATGGGTATTGGTTTTTTTATTGATCCCCTTTTGACAATAATATGGGCAATGGTTTTATTACTTTTTTTCATCACTTTTGTTGTAATAGTTCTTACGCAAGGCAGGCAAAAAGGTATGTTTAAGGCTATTTTATATGTCCCTCTAATTATTGTCAGACAAATCAGTGCTTTGTTGAAAATTAGAAAGGCAGGCAAAGATTTTTTAAAGACAGAGCACATTAAGATTATTTATATCGATGAATTGCTGAAAAATGAAACTCTCTAAAAAAAATTATTATAATATCGCTTCTGTTATTCCAACCCGGTTATTAAAAAGAAGCCTTTTTGGTAGCACTCTTCTGCCGTATCATCACCTTGTTTCAAATGAAGATGTGTTACATGTCAAGCATTTATATTCATATAAGAATGTTTCCCAATTTAAATCTGATCTGGAATACTTGTTAAAACATTTTAGGCCTGTTGCTGTTAGCGAAATTGCTGACACTTTATGTACTGGAAAGAAAATCCCTGGTAATTCTTTCTTACTGAGTTTTGACGATGGTTACTCAGAAGTATATAATATAATCGCACCAATACTCTATGACAAAGGGGTTCCTGCCGTTTTTTTTATTAATCCGGCATTTTTGGATAATAACAAGTTGTTTTACCGTTGCAAAATCAGTTTGATAATTGAGAAATTATTTGTAAATAAAAATGAAAATCATCTTTTAAATGATTGTTTGGAGGTTTTTGGCAATATTCCATTTGAGTCGCTGGAAAAACTTATTGCTTTGGTTCGGACTCTTACAAATCAGAATGAAAGTTTGCTGGATAAGCTTTCAATGAAACTGGACTTATCTTTTGATGAATATCTCAGAGAACAAACCCCTTTTTTATCTTCAAATCAGGTCAGGGAATTGGCCCAAAAAGGATTTTCCATAGGAGCTCATAGTTGGGATCATCCTTATTATAGTCTTATTTCCCCGGAAGAGCAACAAAAGCAAACTATTGATTCATGTTTATATATAAAGGAAAAATTCTCACCTCCTTTAAACCTTTTTTCTTTTCCTCATTCAGATAAGCAAATCACACAAACTTTTTTTGATAGAATGGGTTTGTCAGGAACATCAGTCGATATTTTTTTTGGCACCCAGAATCAGAAACTTGAGTTATACAATAAAGTACTTCACCGTTTTAATGCTGAAAGGCCCGATTTTCCAATAAATAAACAGTTAAACGGGGTTTTACTATTGATGTTTCTGCAACGATTTTTAAAATTGAATAAAGTCATCAGAAAATTGTAGAAAAAAATTTTAGTTTCATAAAATGTTGAAAATAAGCAGGTTTTTCTTAATTGATTTAGAATATATCAGACTATTTTTCGAGAAATATTTTTTAGCAAAATAAGTGCTTCAAAGAGTGAAAATTTCAAAAAAAAGACTAATTTGCAACAAAATCATTCCTTACCATGAATGACCTTTTTTTAAGAATATCAATCCCATTGATTTAACCACTTTAGATTCCATTCAGTACTCTTGAATTTCCGGGCTTTACTATCCAATCCAAGAATGAGAGCCTTTTTGAAAGCTTCCTGATTAGTCGCTTTAATCTGATTTTAAATGTATTGCTATGCAGTACTATTTATTATTAGTTATAGTAACAAATCAAAAGTAAAACTTGCTTATTCATTTTATTTACAAGCCTTAAATCATGAAAACTATTATCAGAATTTTCAGTTTATTAGTAATTTCTTTGGGTGTACTTTTTTTACAAAGCACCAGTGCTCAAAGTGTAATGGATCCTGCCGATCCTCTTGTTAATTACAATTCCAGTGCACCGCCAACACAACCGGCGTGGGGGCAAATTGGAAAGTGGGTAAGAACTCCTTTACTTAATTGGACTACTACTTCCTACAAAGCTTATATATACAAAGGCTTTCAATTTCGACTTAAATTTCCCAAAACCTATAATCCTACTGCAAATGACGGAAAGAAATATCCCGTTTTTGTTTTCTTTCATGGGTTAGGTGAAACAGGTACTATTTACCAAAATGAAAAGCAGTTGCTGCACGGGGGTGAATATATCAGGAATAAAGTTGATAATGGGTCTTTTGACGGGTATCTTTTATACCCGCAAAGTGGCGGTTTTTGGGGTGCCGGTCAGTATGATTTGGTAAAAGAGATTCTTGATTACATGATCATCAATAATAAGGTAGACCCCTTTCAGATTGTCGACAATGGACTTTCTGCAGGTGGTGCAGCTACCTGGGAAATGTTATTTAGATACCCAACCTATATTACTGCCAGTTTACCTATTTCTGATGCACAGATTAGTTATAGAGATAATGCCAACTTGGTAAAATATACACCGATGTGGATTTTCCAGGGTGAGGTTGATGGCTCACCGGATGCATATACAACAAAGCAGATCAGGGATGCGATCCTTGCTGTTGGTGGTAATTTTAAATATACGGAGTATGCCGGACAAGGTCATGGTGTCTGGAATTTGGCATGGGCTGAACCTGATTTTTTCCCTTATATAAACCGTGCATATGCATCTAATCCCTGGACACTTTTTGGAAGGACAGAATTTTGTCCATTAGATCCAATTAATGTTACTATTGGACTAACAGCTGGTTTTAACCAATATGAATGGAGAAAGAACGGTGTTTTAATACCTGGTGCTACGACAAATACTATACAGGTTTCCGGAGCAAGTGCAGTCGGTATCTATAGTGCAAGGGTAAGAAGAGGTACTTATTGGTCAGATTGGTCCCGGACACCTGTTGAAATAAAAATCAAGGCACCAACTGTTCCACCTACAATTACAGTTGCTGGTCTTATGAGTAAAGTAATTCCGGCATTGGATGGTAATACCGGAGTTACATTGCAGGTACCAACTGGTTATTCTTCTTATTTATGGCAAAAAGTCGGTAATACAACAACCATTGGAATAGCAAATACATTAAATGCTACCACTCCGGGTGGATATAAGGTTCAGGTAACTGAACAATATGGTTGCTCCACTAATTTTTCTGATCCTTTTACTGTGGTGGATGCGAATGGCCCCAATAAACCGGATCCTGCTATTAATCTTATAATAACTACTTTGTCAAAAACATCGTTGCGACTTGATTGGAGTGATAATCCAACACCGTTATACAACGAAACGAATTTTGAAATTTACCGGGCTAGTCAGGCTAACGGGCCGTTTACATTGATAGCTATAACAAATGCTGATGTACTGACTTACACCTCTGCCGGCCTTAACTCAAATACAACTTATTATTACAAGGTAAGGGCTGTAAATAATACAGGTGCTGCAGCTGCTTCTAATGTGGCCAATGGAACTACCGCCTCAGATACTCAGGCCCCGACTGCACCAACTAATTTGGCGATTACTGGTACAACAAGGAGTTCAATTTCACTAAGCTGGACCGCTGCAACTGATGATGTTGCTGTAACTAAGTACGATGTTTATATTAATGGTTTAAAAGCATACGTTACAACGCAAACTTCATTTACAGTTTACAATCTCCTTGCCGGGCAAACATATAATTTTTCAACAAGGGCAAGAGATTTTGCAAACAATGTATCTCCGTTTAGTAACCAGGTTACTGGCCAGGCAATATTAAATGGGTTGCCTTATAAGTATTATACATATACCGGATCATGGAGCAACCTTCCTGATTTTACTACACTTACACCTGTAACTACAGGCATTATGCCAAATGTGGCATTAACTCCGAGAACACAAAATGACTATTTTGCTTTCCTCTGGGAAGGGTTCATTAATATTCCTGTAACAGGTACTTATTATTTCAGAACGAACTCCGATGATGGAAGCAGGTTATGGCTGGGTTCCTTGAACGGAGCATCTTCGCCTTATAGTTTTAGTGGTACTCCAATTGTCAACAACGATGGGCTTCATGGAACACAAGACAGAACTTCAGTAGCATTGAGTTTGACAGCTGGTGTCTATCCAATTGCAATGGCCTTTTATGAAGAAGGAGGAGGTGAAGCAATGACAGTTAGTTGGAGAACACCTCAAACGGGTTCAAGCTATGTGACAATTCCCACCAGTGCTTTTGCCGATGCTGCTAATATAGGCGGAACAGTTCCTGCAAATCCTTCAGGACTTGCTGCCACTGCAGTTTCCTATAAAAGAATTGATCTGGGTTGGACGGATAACAGTAATAATGAATCTGCATTTGAAATATGGAGATCTACTAATTCTTCAACCGGCTTTGTTACGGTAGGGATGGCTGCTGCTAATGCCACATCATATATTGACAGTTCTCTCAATGCCAGTACCACTTATTATTATAAAATAAGGGCCATTGGTCAATACGGGGAATCTCAATTAGTTGGAAGTTCCAATGATATACAGGCTAACTGGAAGTTCAATAATAACTATACTGATGCAAGCGGTAATGGTAAAACATTAACTCCGAATAATTCACCCACATTCAGTACTGATTTCAGGGAAGGCACACATTCTGTTGAGATGAATGGTAGTGACGAAGATATGGACGTAAATACCAGTTCAGGTGACTATATACGTGGTGGATATACTGAAAAGACGATTGCTTTTTGGATGAAATCAGATAATAACGGTAGTATTATTACTACCAGGGGTATTGTAGACCTCGGTGGAAATGATAACGGGCTTGCATTGGCACTTAATAACAGCAGACTCTATGCAGGTGTTGCCAGTGGGAATACAAGGAGATCTATTAATGTAAATTACTCAAGTACCGGGTGGAATCATATTGCCCTTGTATATAATGCCAGTACATTACGGTTATATGTAAATGCAGTTCAGGTTGTTGCCAATACCAGCCTTGGTTTTACAGCTGTTGGTACTACTTCAGATGGTTCCAGAATCGGTGATGACAATAATAATAATGCACTTAATTCAAGTTTTGGTCAATTTGATGGTAAACTTGATAATTTTTATATTGTCGGGAAGGCTTTATCGGTCAATGATATAACAAGCCTTATGAATAATATACCACTGACTCAATCCTTTGCTACAACGTTTGCGTTACCGGCAATTCCATTATCACCAACAGGTCTGCTTGCAAGTGGACAATCAAGCTCCAGGATTAATATTAACTGGAACGATGTGGCCAGTGAAACTTCTTTTGAATTATACAGATCCAGTAATACAAATAGCAATTATTTACTTTTTGCAACTTTACCTTCTAACACTGTTTCTTTTATAGATAGTGGGTTATTCGCCAATGCTGTATATTATTATAAGGTAAGGGCTTTAAATGCAGGTGGTCCATCTGGTTACAGTAATGAGGACAGTGCGAAAACGATTAATAATTTACCTGTAATAACTGCAATTACAGATCAGTATATGCGGTACGGATCTCTGTTAAATTTAAATATAACTGCTTCCGATATCGATCCGGGATCACTTAGTTTGCAGGTAAATAATCTACCATCATTTGCCAGTTTTACACCGGGAGCAAATGGAACGGGTACCATTAGTTTCAATAACCCAACGATCGGTCAGCAGGGTAGTTATAATAATATTGGTGTAACGGTTACAGATGCACAGGGAGGCAACAGTTCCATATTTTTCAATCTTATTGTGAATGACAATTATGTACCTGTTATTTCCAATATCAGCAATGTTGCGGTGAATGAGTTACAGGTATCACAGGTAAATATTGCTGCAACTGACCAGAATGCTGGTGAAATATTAACATGGTCTTTCACTGGATTACCTTCTTTTGCTACACCTGTTATTAATGGTAGTTCGGTACAAATTAATCTGGCTCCAGGATATGCTGATAATGGGCCTTACACGGTTACAGCAAGAGTGGTAGATGAGCATAATGGTTTTGATACTGCTTCATTTGTTATAACTGTAATTGATGTAAATCCCAACAAAAGGGTTTATATTAATTTTACCGATGGTACCTATACTTCTCCGGCGCCCTGGAATAATACGAATAAACCAACACCATCCCTTAATGATGATTTTGTTAATTTTAAAGATGAATCTGGTATAAATACCGGAATTGGAATCCGGATAACCAGCCCCTGGCAAAATCTTGGAAATGCTACAAACACCTATGGCGTTAATACTGGAAATAATTCCGGTGTTTATCCAGACAATGTAATGAGATCTGCATATTTTACAGATGCAAGTACTCAATCAATGAGTGTTCATGGATTAAATCCTGCATATAAGTATAAATTCACATTTTTTGGTAGCCGTAACGGGGTAAACGATGACAGAACTTCTGTCTATACAATTGGAGGTACAAGTGTAACACTTAATGCAGCCAGCAATTCTCAAAATACAGTCAGTGTAAATAATGTTCAGCCAAACCCCGATGGAACATTACCATTAACGCTTCAAAAGACAGCTTCGGCTTTATATGGTTATCTTAATGCAATGGTCATTCAGATTCTGTATGATGATGGAACTCCTCCTGCAAAACCAAGAAATCTTATTGGTCAGTTTGTAAGCGGGGCAATAAAATTGAACTGGATAGATGCTGCTTATAATGAAGCTGCTTATGAAGTATACCGTTCTTCAAGCAATTTGCCCGGGTCATTTAGTTTGTTAAATCCTGGAGGAAATAATGCTAATCTTCAGCAATATGATGATGTGAATATTTCAGGAAACATAACTTATTATTATTATGTAAGGGCGACAAACAATAATGGCAACTCACCAAGCAGTGATACCATTTCTGTTACTTCACCCAATGCCAGTCCAATTCTTAATACAATTGCAGATGTAAAGATGAAGACCCAACAAGTGGTTGATGTGAATATTGTTGCTACAGATGATCCAAGTGATATAATAACGTTGCAGGTTACAGGGTTGCCGTCATTTGCCACATTTACTGCTACTGGTACTGGTACTGGTACCATTAGTATTGCTCCGGGAAATACTATGGGAACTTTCACGGGTATTACTGTAATTGCAACTGATAATAAGGGAGCTGCTTCGTCCACACCATTTAAAATTTTAGTTTCCAATAAGGATATAACATCTTACTTTGTAAACTTTAACTATGTATTACCGGCAGGTGATCCATGGAATAACTTTAATACCTGGCCGTATGCAGGAAGTACAATAACAAATCTGACAGATGATGGTGGAAATACAACTTCAATAGGTGTTGCACTGG
>JBARSW010000646.1:0-10412 GCA_049644925.1 Chitinophagaceae bacterium
CCCATAGCTAATGTCAAAGTGTATTATAAAAAACCCAATAAGCTCAGGATTAATAATGAAAATGGTATTTCCTTTATTCCCAAAGGATCGGTGAATATCAACCTGAATAATATTTTTATCAATACCACCGGGTTCGACATCATTGATGTGGGGAAAGAAACCGGTACGAATCTCCGCATCATTAAACTGCTTCCCAAAGATGATAATGCAGAGGTGGTCTTGTCTACATTATATATTGATGAAGCGCTTTCCTTGATTAAAAAGGCAAAAACCACGACAAAAGAAAATGGCACTTATGAACTGGAGATGACATACGGGAAGTATGCAGCGTACGGCCTGGCCGATAAAGTGAATTTTTCTTTCAACACAAAAGATTATAAATTACCCAAGGGCATTACGTTTGATTATGATGATGGGTCTAAAAAAGCTGAACCTGCCAATAAATTGAAAAATAAAAAGGGTAAGGTTGAAATTGTGTATTCCGTTTACAGTATTAATAAAGGGGTGCCTGATTCTGTTTTCAATTAAAGTTTAGCCTTCTTCAATTATCTCATCTTTAGCATTAGCCAATATAGCCGGTGTCATTTTTCGTAAGGGGTTTTTCCGGCTTTCTTCATAGCCGTTTCTGCGGTTAAAAATATCAATGCATTCAAAAAGGGCAGTCAGGAAAGACGAAGTGTCTGCCTTGTCCTTGCCGGCGATATCAAATGCTACCCCGTGGTCAGGAGAGGTTCTTATGGAAGGCAATCCGGCAGTGTAGTTTACACCTTCACCGGTGGACAGTGTTTTAAAAGGAATCAGCCCCTGGTCATGGTACATAGCCAATACCGCATCAAATTTTTCAAAACTGCGACGGGCAAAGAATGCATCGGCACTATAAGGTCCGATAACGAGCAAATTATTATTCTTGGCCTCCTTAATGGCAGGTTTGATGATCATTTCTTCTTCATTTCCAATCAGGCCTTCATCACCTGCATGCGGATTTAATCCCAATACTGCAATACGGGGTTTATCAATACCAAAATCTTTTTGAAGACTCTGGTTGATGATTTTTAGTTTGCTGATGATATTTTCTTTGGTAATATGTTTGGCAATTTCATTGACGGAAACATGTTCGGTTACCAGCGCCACCCTAAAATCTCCGGCGCAAAGCATCATGACCACATCATTCACCCCGAAAATATTCTTCAGGTAGGGAGTGTGCCCGGTAAAATTGAATTCAGGGGATTGAATATTTTTTTTGTGTATGGGTGCGGTCAGCAGCCCATCAATTTGCTTTTGTTTCAGTGCGGCTACAGCGGTTTGTAAAGAGAGCACTGCATATTTACCGCCCACATCAGTCAGTTGGCCCGGAGTGATAGCTACCTCCTCTTCCCAGCAATTAAAGACATTAATCTGTTTTTGATTGATACGGGAAAAATCTTTTATCTGCTGGAAACTAAAATTGACCTCCGGGATAGATTTCCGGTAAAAATTAATGGCTTTACCCGAAGCAAAGATGATGGGTGTGCAGTGCTCAAGGATGCGGTTATCAGAGAACGTTTTAATGATCAGTTCAATACCAATGCCATTCAGGTCGCCGCAGGAAATACCAATTACTGGTTTATGTTGACTCATATCGTTCAGATTATCAGTAAAAATAGTGATTTATCATGAACCGTTTTTGAGGTCTTTTTCGTAAAAATACCAGGCGCCTTTGTATGATTTACGAGGACGGTTTGTACTTGTACTTTATTATCGCTGAAACTTTACGAAAGCGTTGTATTTCTAAGTAAATACTCTCATTTTAGCGTACGAAAATCGTGTGTCCGGGATAGTAAGTAGTTGATGAGCAGTGAGGACAGGCGATTTTAATCAAAAGCCAATATTTAGAAAAACCAGTATCCAAACTCTGTCTCATGAAAAATCGTTATTTCCTGCTGATTGCTTCTGCAATTTGTTTATTTACAACTATTGAAAAAGCTGCTGCGCAATGTCCGGGAGGATATACACAATCTCAGTTGAATTGGGATTGGTTAGATTTTTTACCCTCAACTGGAGCAATTTATACTGATTGGTATGATTCTCCATTACCTTCTACAAGAGCCTATAGCCAGACCTTCAGTATGGGTACCAGGAGAGTCCAGTTTACGAT
Organism: Chitinophagaceae bacterium; assembly: GCA_049644925.1. Lineage (GTDB taxonomy): Bacteria > Bacteroidota > Bacteroidia > Chitinophagales > Chitinophagaceae > JJ008. Next base: position 2,135 of record JBARSW010000646.1, read on the forward strand.
GGCATCTACAAGCAATTTTACACTGAATGGAGAAAATGCCACTAATACTGCCCATCCCGGAAGCTTCGCTACAGCAGGAGACGATGTACAGTTTACAACAACTACTAACAGTAATCGAACTATAACCATAACTTTTGATACCGAAGTAACAAATGTCAAGTTTTCATTATTTGATCTGGATAATAGTCAGCGAGTTACGATCGCTGCAACAAATGCAGCATCTGTCTCGGTGCCTGCATTACTAACAACGGCAAATGTCTCGTCAGGAATAGTAATAGTTGGACAGCAAGCTACTGGACCTGGAAGTGGATATAATAATAATAATAATAATGGGACTTTGAATGTTCAAATATTAGGGCCTGTACAAACTATTACACTTACATTAAGTAATGCCGGTGGTGATATTTGGCTTTCAGATATTGATGCATGTGTTACGGGTAACTTTCCTTCCAACTGGCGGAATGTAAGCCGTCCATTTACCGGTATGCCAGCTTATATTTTAACTGTTGTAAACAACAGATTCCTCTTAGTAGATCCTGCTACTGGCAAAGCAAAGGATCTTTTTACAGATCCGAGTCATACTAACATGAATGGAATGGGTTATGATCCAGTAAATAGAATTTTGTATTATACTCATAGTTTAACAGGATCTCCAAGTAACACCCGTACAATTTATAAATATAATGTTGATGCAGAAACGATAGGTGTGTTTATAAATGATGTTAGATCTGCTCCGTTAAATATTCCCATTTATGAACCTGGTGTAACATCTGGATCTGCCAGTTTTTATAACGGATCTCTGTACTTTGGGGTTGAGGCGTCAAACTCTGCAAGAACTTCGGGAAGAGAAAATACCGTTTGGAAGATAGATATGGATGCTTCTCAAAATCCTTTAAGGGCAAGCCAGGTTTATGCTTCAAGAGTGGATAGTAATATCAGCGGAAATAATCGTTTAATTCATGATTGGGCGGATATTGGGGTGACTAATGGAATAATATATGACTTTGATGGCGCCGGAACAGGAACTGCAAACCTTGACACGATGTATTATCATTTTAATATGATGTCGGGGCAAAGAGTACAGTTCGCTCCAAATGGGCCGGGCAATATAGGTCCGAAACAAGTAGCTATAGACTGGCAGGAAAATGTTTATAATATGGGATCCATTCCTGTAAGTTCTGCTGGTGCATCAACTGCAGTTGGTTTTATAGCACCTTATAATTACAATGGTACCATTGACCAGGCAAATACCAGATTGGTATATACAATGCCGGGTACGGTTTATATAACTGGAAGCTGGGGTGATTGCAGCGAGGCTTTCCGGCCTACTTGTGATTTTGGTGATGCTCCCGCAACTTATGACCCTGATATTTGGAGCCCTGCAGTACATGAACGGGATAACGATATACGAATCGGTGCTACCTGGGATAGAGAATGGTTGAAAAGAGGTGTAACGGGAATTGAAGATATTGATGATGGTCTGGCTTATGCACCGATTATGGCGCCCGGTGGTGGCGGATATGTTACGCAGGTATCTGTTTACAATAATAAGGGAGTAAATGCTAATTTAATTGCCTGGCTTGATTACAATGGGAATGGTGTTTTTGATGCCAGCGAAGCAATTACACCAATTACAGTTCCTTCTTCTGCGTCCTCACAAAATTTTTGGTTATACTGGCCGGTTACAACAAATACTTTTATAAATGGTCAGCATACCTATTTACGGATACGGATTACAACAGGAGCAATGACAGCAGCTAATCCTACAGGATACTATGAAGATGGAGAAACGGAGGATTATAGGATTCCTGTTGATAATTTTCCATTGTCAGCTAATCTGCTTTCATTTAATGCTAGTGTTATAAACAACGATAATGTAGAACTTTCCTGGAAAACATCAGGGGAAGAAAATTTAGCTGGTTTTGAATTACAGAGAAGCTCTGATAATAATAACTGGACAACATTAGAAATGGTCAGTGCAAAAGGTAATGGCACTACGGGTACAACTATTTACAGTTATAATGATCTGCATCCATTAGCCGGAACCTCTTTCTACCGGCTTAGATTGTTTAGTGCTGATGGCAAATACAAGTTTAGCGACATCAGGACTGTGTCTATACAAAAATCATTTTATGAAGTAAACGCATTTCCCAATCCTGCCACTGAAAAAATTACTGTAAAAATAAATACAGTACAACGGCTTACTGCCACAGTTAGCCTGGTTGATATAAGTGGCAGAATCGTTTATTCAAAGCCACAAACACTAAACCGTGGATTAAATATGTTTGAAGTTCCGCTTTCATCTGTTTCAGGAAACGGTGTGTATGTGCTTCAAATACAATCCAATGAAGATTTCTATAAACAGCGTATCGTAGTTATTAAAAGATAAATCCAAAATCCAACCCACTTTTATTAGAAAAAAATGTCTTATGAAGCCACTAAAAGCGACTCTTTTATTCATTGCCGGTATATTACTTTTTGTAAATGCTGATTCTCAGGAAAAATATAGTGCAGTTAAAATTTATCCTCCTGCAGACCTGAAAGCCCGTGCAGAACTACTTGGATTACTGGAAGTAGATCACCTGCATGATAACAATGGGTATATAAAAACCGAAATAAGTGAAACTGCATTGAGTAAACTTCGGGCAAGCGGTTACGCTTATGAAGTTGTTGTTAATGATGTTGCAGATAATCTGCAGCGACAAAACCAGGAGTATTTTCATGCAAGAAGCCAGGGCTTGATTAATATAGATGGTACACCTACAGCAGCAGGCTATGGCAGGGTAGCATTTGAGCAACCTGGTACAACAGTGGGTAATATTATTGTAACGCCATCAGCCTTCCAGGTTCAAACAGGATCTCCTAACCTTGGGGGATATTATACGTTTGCTCAAATGAATGCAGCGATGGATGCTCTCGTTGCTACATACCCGTCATTGGCATCTAAAACTTCAATAGGTACCACGGTAGAAGGGAGAAATATCTGGTGTATCAAAATCTCTGATAATGTAACTACAGATGAAGCTAATGAACCAGAAGTCCTATACATAGGATTACAGCATGCAAGGGAAGCAATCGGAGGCTCCAGTATGATTTTTTTAATGCAGTATCTGTGTGAAAGATATGCAGCTGATTCCCGAATTAAAGACTTAGTTGACAATAGGGAAGTATTTATCATACCTTGTATGAATCCGGACGGTTGGGAGTATAACCGGTCAACCAATCCTACAGGTGGTGGAATGTGGAGGAAAAATCGTCGTCCTAACGGGGGTTCTTCATACGGAGTAGATCTTAATAGAAATTGGGGGATTGATTGGGGTAATTGTTCTGGAGCATCTGCAAGTTGTGGCTCCTCAACAAGTACATCAGATACATACTATGGACCTTCTGTTTTTTCTGAACCGGAAACAGAGTCAATCAGGGCATTTACAAAGACGAGAAACTTTGTAGCCATGATAGATCAACATGCGTATGGGCCTTATTATTCGTTACCTTTTGGAAGACCAACGTTACATACAGGCCCCGATGACCTGAGTACAATGGAACGTAATTATTACACACATATACCTGCGTTGATGGGTAAATACAACGGAATGAGGGCCGGTAACAGCCCCCAATCAGTGGGTTATGAAGTTGCTGGTGGCGTTAAGGACTGGATGTTAAGAGGTGAAATCGGAGTAGGTACTAAAGGAAGAGTTTTTGGAATGACTGGTGAAGGAGGGTATGGTGCTGCAGCAGTTACTTTCTGGCCTGCAGCTGCCCAAATTGTCAACCTTTGTAAAGGAATGGTTTACCAGAACCTACAGCTGTTATATGCTGCCGGTTCTTACGTAGATCTGCAGGATATGACGGATATAGGATTGACAACAACGTCTGGAAACATATCATTTAAAGTTAAAAGAATCGGTCTTACCGATGCCCCGGTAACAGTAACAGCTATACCAATTTCAAATATTTCTTTTGGTTCGCCTGTAACTGTAAATACATTACCGAACTACTACGACTCTCATACGGGTAATATTAATTATACACTTCCAGTTGGGATAACTAATGGTCAAAGGATACAGTTTGCCTGGAGGGTGCAAACGACGGGGTATACTTATTATGATACAATTACAAAATTCTACAACCCGACTGTTATGTTTTCAGATAATATGGAGAGCGGATCTGTAGGAACAAATTGGGTTGTATCATCAGGATGGAATTACGTAGTCGATAGTGGGTATACTGCAAGCAGAGCATTAACAGAATCACCTGGCACAAGCTACCCTTCAGGAGTAACTACAGCGAGAACTGCAAGATATAATGGAACATTAAATTTGCTGGATGCAACGGCTGCTTTTATTACGTTTCAAACAAGACACAGGGCTGAAAACTTTAGGGATAAGCTTCAATTACAGGTTTCGATAAACGGTTCAACCTGGACTGCCATAGCAGGAAAAACTACAATTCAGGAGCCGGGCACACTAGAGGGCAGTACTATTAATGGCCAGCCTTCGTTAACTGGTATAAAAGATGACTGGGTAAATGAAGTGTTTAACCTTGCAGCTTATTTGGGTCAGCCATCGGTACAGTTTAGGTTTGCATTTACCTCTGATGCCAGTTCAAGTTTTTGGGCTGCCCAGGATGAAGGATTTTATATTGATAATTTGAAAGTAATCAAAAGCTCAGCGCCTTTATTTACGTTGGCAGTTAATTATATTTCGTTTACTGGTAAAATGCTTCCATCGGAGGAAGTTCTGCTGGAGTGGCAAGCAGAGATTGATAATGATCACAGTCATTTTGAGGTCGAAAAGTCTGCAGATGCAAGAGACTTTACTGCTATAGGCAGAGTTGAAGGAAACAACCTCTTTAATTTCACCGACAGTAATCCTTTTACAGGCAATAATTATTATAGATTGAAGGGAGTTGATTTCAATGGTGATATTAAGTATAGTAAGGTTATTAATGTTGTATACAATACCGGCAAAATACTGTTTATGTATCCAAATCCTGTGCAAGACGAACTTACAGTAAGACTTAAGAGTCAGTCTGAATCAAAAATGCTGATAATTACAGTATCCGACCTTGCAGGAAGACAAATGCTAACCAATCAGTTTCGAATTAGTAGTCAGAATAGTAATTTCACAATTAACTGCAGCAATCTTAAACCTCAAGTTTATATTTTAAGAATTGCGGATACAAATGGTGAAGTTTTAGACACACAAAAATTTCTGAAACAATAATCAAGAGATTACAACTTATAGCTGGTTATTACCGCAGGTAATACCTGCAAACCTCCTCTGCAAAGAGGAGGTTTTTTTATATAGCACCGTATTTGCTGTAATTCGGGTGGTAGATGTTCTATAACCAGCATACAATTTTTCATGCTTAAATGGGCACTATTACCTTGTTACTGATAAGGTTCTGCTTTAATTTTATGGCACTAAAAAACATATTTTATGAAGACACAATTTTTTATAGCTTCTTTAGCTGCTTTAATTATCAATACAGGATTTATTACTGTTGCTGAGAATACAAGCCTTTCTCAAACTACTCCCGGAATAAAGGTTGACGTTAATCCGTCTTTTAATTTTTTCAGAACACACCGCCAGGGGCGGGCTGGCATTACTTCTACCTGGGGGCTTACATCCAGTACTGATGTATCCGCTTTTATAGTGGAAAGGACTTATGAAGATCCTGCAGACCCATATGCATACTGGGAAACAGTTTCAATGGTGCCCTGTACGAATGTAAGATCATACAAGTGCACCGACATGAATGTATTTCCTGGATATATCAGTTATAGGGTAAAAGCGACCATGGTAAATGGTAATGAAATTTTTTCAGAAATATCCACTGTTCATATTATTAGTCATTGATCATCAAAATAGGTAACGGTAAAGTGTATACACCGTTATTTGTTTTCTCGCAGCGATCAGACCGGAGAATAGTTTGAACGAAAACAAGATGACCTATGAAAACATTTTTACGTCTTTTACTCGCATTTTTTTTTACTCCCCTTTGTTTGAATGCCCAGATTACAACACCGATAATCAAAGCTAATTTTGGTGTGGATGCTGACCTGCGTTCTAACTTTTTTAATGGCTTGGTTCAGTCGGGTAATGATGACTGGTTCAGGCTTCCCGCTTCTGTAGGAACTGGTCAGCATATAATAGATACAGCAGGAGCTGCAGCTATATTAGCGCAATATATTGCTGACCCCAATTCCCGTAAACTTCCATTTTATCGGACTATGCGTTTTCCTGCTTATTCTGTTATCAATAACAGGCTTTTGGTAGATGCCTATTTTGTCAGGGATTACCATGGTGATGATTCAACTGTTTTTGCAGCTGGATCCAACAAAAATGGAATGAGTCCTGTTGACTGGTCTTGTCCGGTATCGCAGTCAATCCCTGATAAAAATGAGATATTGGATATGATGTTGCATGTAAGAAGGGCAGGTCCTGGTATTACAGACTCCCTCTGGCTGATGGGCGGTATCTCCATTGAGAATACAACCGGTAACAGGTATTTTGATTTTGAAATGTACCAAACAGATATTTATTACGACAGGGCAACCAGGAGGTTTTATAACTATGGCCCCGATGCAGGACATACAAGCTGGCAATTTGATGTCGGGGGTAATATGACCGCTCCTGGTGATATAATTCTAACGGCAGAATACAGCAGCTCTTCCATCACTGCAGTAGAAGCCCGGATATGGATTAACAAAAATGATCTTTTAAAAACACCCACAGGGTTTAACTGGACTGGCAGTTTTGATGGAGCCAATAACAGTGCCCAGTTTGGGTATGCCGGTATACAACCAAAAACAGCGGGAGCATTTTATACCGGCCTGCAAAGTGTTAATAATACCTGGGCCGGAGCATTTTCATTAGTGTTGGGAGATAATAGTGTCGTTCCTAATTATATTGCCCGTCAGTTCATGGAATTTTCAGTCAATCTTTCCAAGCTTGGTTTAGACCAGGCTCGGATCTTTGGAGGTGACGATTGCGTGATGCCATTCAGAAGGGTGGTGGTTAAAACAAGAGCATCAACCTCCTTTACAGCAGAGTTAAAAGATTTCATTGCTCCGTTTGATTTCTTTATTGCACCCGCAGCGGAGGTAGAGACAATGACTCCCATGATCTGTGATACCGGAAGTGTGAGTAATATTTATGTGATGAATCCCATCCCTACTTCTGTTTATGAATGGTCTACCACCAATGGACATATTTTGGGTGGAAATACCGGGCCTTCCATTTTTGTTGATACTCCCGGTGTATATATTGTAAATCAATATTTGCAGTCAGGTTGTGCCCTTTATGCTTCTGATACAATTACTATTGGGAGTTTAAGCGACTGTAATGTTCTTGCTAATAATTTATTTGATTTTCGCAGTACACTCAATAATAATGTGGTTCAGCTTAATTGGAAAGTACTGGAGAATCAGTTTGTGCAATATTTTGAAGTGGAAAGAAGTACAGATGGGGTTAATTTTAATACTCTTTACCGGGCGGATCCGCAGGTTGCCAGAACAGGTATTGTAAGTTATGGGTATATAGATAATATCAGTAACATAACCGGGGATAACATTTTCTATCGCATCCGGTTGTACCAGGCTGGTAGCCAGGTAAAACTGAGTAATATCGCAAAGCATCAGTTATCGGAATCTGTTCAGCATAACATAAGAGTTATTCCTAATCCGGTCAGGGATAACATGCAGGTACAGATAAATTCACAAACCGATGGAAAGGCAAGCATTTTAATTTATAACCAGGTGGGAGAAATTATAACTACAACTACCGTTACTGTTCAAAAGGGAAGTAACAGTATTAGCCTGGATGTCATGAAGGGTAAGCCTGGTGGTGTTTACCACGCAGTTATTTCTCTGGGTGGTAAGATTTTTACTGAGAAAATAGTAGTCATTAAATAATAAGTTCAAAAAATATTCTTTAAGTCCTTTCTGTGTAATCAGAAAGGACTTTTTATTGGTAAAGGCTGCTGCATCAAATACGGTTACTTTTGCAAATATGTACACCCTGAAGAAATCATTGGGCCAGCATTTTTTGAAAGATGAGAACATTTGCCGGAAAATTATATCGTCTTTGCAACAGCACCCTTTCACTCATTTGCTGGAGGTGGGTCCCGGTGGTGGTGCATTAACAAAATACCTGCTGGAACTGGAAAAAATTGATTTTAAAGCTGTAGAACTGGATGCAGAAAAAGTATCTTATTTACTGAAAACATACCCGGCAATTGAAGGAAAGATCATTCACCAGAGTTTCCTGGATAT
>JBARSW010000647.1:0-3537 GCA_049644925.1 Chitinophagaceae bacterium
TCCATTTCTACTGATTAGTGTTTGTTATCTTTGAGGCAAATATAATCACATCAACGTTTATAGTCTTTTTGCAAATAAAAAGATTCCCGGTTCTGCAAAAATCAAAAACTATAAACCATAAACGATATAATTATTATGGAACTTAACTCACTCACAGCCCTTTCAGCCATTGACGGACGCTACCGCAACCAGGTACAACACCTTGATGAATTTTTTTCAGAATACGGACTGATGAAATACAGGGTTTTTGTGGAAATCGAATACCTGCTTTTCCTGGAGAAAAAGAATTTTTTTAAACTTTCTGCCCCTGCTATAAAACATCTTGGCAAATTAAAATCCGATTTTGGACCTGAATATGCCGGTGAAATAAAACAAATTGAACTCACTACCAACCACGATGTAAAAGCTGTTGAATACTTCCTTAAAAACGAATTGGATAAATGTGGCGCTGCGGAGGCAAAAGAATGGGTTCATTTCGGATTAACTTCCCAGGATATAAATAATACTGCTATCCCACTTTCCTGGAAACATGCCATTGAATATGAATACCTGCCTGCACTATTAAACCTGAATACTGAATTAAAAATACTGGCAGAAGACTGGAAAGATATTCCCATGCTTGCACATACCCATGGGCAACCTGCAAGTCCTACCAAACTGGGAAAAGAAATAATGGTGTTTGCAGAAAGAATTCAAAACCAGATAGAGCAATTCATTGGCATACCATTCAGCGGAAAATTTGGCGGAGCCACTGGCAACTTCAATGCTCACCATGTTGCTTTTCCAAAAACAAACTGGATAAAATTCGGCAACGATTTTCTTCAACAATTGGGTATCAGCAGGCAGCAATACACTACACAGGTAGAACATTATGATAACCTGGCTGCTCATTTCGACTGTATGAAAAGAATCAATACCATCTTCATAGATTTTTGCCGGGATGTGTGGACCTATGTTTCCCTGGAATACTTTAAACAGAAAACAAAAAAAGGCGAAGTGGGTTCGTCTGCCATGCCACATAAAGTAAACCCGATTGATTTTGAAAATGCAGAAGGAAATCTCGGCCTGGCGAATGCGATTTTTGAACATCTGTCAGCTAAACTTCCCATTTCCCGTTTACAACGTGACCTTACCGACTCAACTGTACTCCGTAACATTGGCGTACCCTTTGCACATACCATTATTGCCTTTCGTTCCATTGAAAAAGGATTGGGGAAATTAGTGATAAATGATGCCGCCATCTACGATGACCTTGAGAAAAATTGGGCCGTGGTGGCAGAAGCTATCCAAACAATTCTGAGAAGAGAAAATTATCCGAATCCTTATGAAGCACTAAAAGAGCTGACAAGGGGGAAAAATAAAATTGACAAAAAAATAATGCACCGGTTTATTGACACCTTGAAGGTCAATGAAAAAATTAAAAAGGAATTAAAAAATATCACTCCGCATAATTATACAGGAATCTGAAAATGAAATCCTTTTTAACGCCGGAAAATATAAATGTTTAATTCCTTCTCGCCTTCCATTTTTGTAGAAAAGGGCAGAAATCCATTCTTCAATAATACCCGTTGTGAAGCAATATGTGGTAATTCGGTAACCGCATAAATTTCTGTTAACGGGGTTTTATCTCTGAAATATTGCAGGCCACCTTTGGTAACTTCAGAGGCAAAGCCTTTACCCCAATGCTCTGGTAAAAATGCATAGCCCAACTGGATTTTCTCCTTGTCATCCGGTATTGGAATTATAACAAAGGAACCGATAAATTTTCCGGTACTCTTTTCATCCACAGACCAACGACCCAGGTAAGAAACAGTATTAGCAGCCAATGCCTCATTCAGAAAAGCATCACTTTCTTCTTTTGTTTTAACCGGCCTTATAAATTGCATCACCTGCTGATTACCATGAAGCATAAAATAATTATCATAATCAGCCGGGAGAAATTGCCGGACTATCAGCCTATCAGTTTCAAAAACAATCATCATTTTTTTTATGTTGATAAAATTCGTTTAAAAGTTACTAACATTAATCAAAATCATTTTTTCTCACATGTAGAAATCTTACATTTAAATCAGATACCTGAATTACCATTACCTTACCAAAACACTTTCTATGTCAAAGAAAGATAAAACCGGTGCAGGTTACGATGCAAATAGAAGAAAATTCTTACAAATGCTCGGCCTCGGTACTGCAGTCCTGGTGGGAGAATCTGCCGCTTCACAAATCCGGATAAAAAAAGTAGAAGAAAGACCAATACTGATTGCTGAAACCGGGCAAAGAACAAATTATATTTCGGTAAAATTATTAAGGCCCGAAGATTTGCTCTCACTTGAACTTCGTTATTATAATTTCAGTTTATCGGGTAAGCAACTGCAAAAAAAAGGGAACCCTGCTTTTTTAGTGGTGATATTTCAACCACAATCAATCAGCGAACAGGCCTGGAATGAAGAAGCAACAGGTCTTGAAACACCAACTGTTCCCGGCAACCTGATGATAGGAGCAGAAAGCAGGCTGGTATTCAGTATTCCGGATACAATAACAACTATTCCGCTTGATTTAAATGAATTGCTTGCCTGGGAAAAATATAACCTGGTAGTAAATGACAGGGCTAAACAACCTTCAACTATTCAAAAATTAAGAAATCCGGTATTAACACCAAGAGTCTCCAACATGCGGAGCAAGATCAGTGCAGCAGGAATAAACAAGAAAGCACAGTCGGTAAAAGGATTAACAAAAGATGAGCGGATTACTGTCAATAACATGCTATTTCCGGAAGAAAATAGCCGCCGGGAAGTAATTGCTAATATGCCGGCTAATATGATGCGGCTTGCCGTAGATCCTGTTGGGCCACCGGCAGAAATGGAAACATCTATTGAAGTTCCTTTACGATTGTACTTATCTCCTACTAAAAATGCAGGATGGAATCACCTGAGAAAAATAAAACAAGATAAAGGGGTATTGAATGAAACCAACCGTCTTTTTGAATTGTGGCATACCCGCATGGGAACCAAAACTGCCAATGGTGTGGATGAAAGTGATTTAACGAATGAACAGCGGATTCTTAGAGCACTCTGGGCTGATGATGCAAATAAAGATTATAAAGCTTCGGTTATTGAAAAAAATGATAACCTGCTGGGAATAACTTCCATGACGAATAAAGACCGTCACCAGATTGTACATGAATCTTCCAACTACCAGATTCCCAACTTTGTTCCGCAACCTATTAAAGCATACAAACTTTTTCTTACCACTCTCGGTGCATGGCTGGATAGTGAAATGGTAGTGGAGAGACCCAAATTACAGGCTGCAAATGTTTTGTATGGAGATAATAACAATTCACTAAACCTTTTGAAGTGGCGGCACATTGAAACAATTGGCAGGGAACATTATGTGGAAATTGTAAAAGCTGGAAATATCATTCCTTTTGGTCATGAAGCCGTACTGATAAAAATTACAGAACGAAAACCACATCCAGGCACCGGAACTGCTGCAAATTTTCAACGAAAAATAGTAGTGATAACAGAACCTGTTAAAGAATAC
>JBARSW010000648.1:0-3381 GCA_049644925.1 Chitinophagaceae bacterium
ATCCCCTATAAATTAAATAAAAGTGAAACACCGGTAAAATGGATGATGGATTATGAGGCCATTCAAAAAGCGAATGGAATGATGTTGCAGGGAATAACTGTAAAAGCTCAGAAAAAATCCCCTACACAACAAGTTGATGAGCGATACGCAAGGGGTGCTTTTGCCGGAGATGCCAACAAGACAATTGACCTGGTTAATAATGATGAAGCAAGTCCTTACCTTAATATTTTCGATTACTTACAGTCTCGGGTTAATGGCTTGCAGATTATCGCAGATGGATTTGATTACAGCATCTATTACCGCCAGGGACCCAGTATCAGTGCCATGGGCAATATTCCAATGGTACTTTACCTGGATGAAGTGGAAACCGATGCTTCTGTTATAGCTTCCATTCCCGGTAACCAGGTAGCACTGGTAAAAGTGTATAGTAATTTTGTGGCAGCATCCGGAAATGGAGCTGGCGGGGTATTGGCGATTTACACCAAAAAGGATAACGATTATGTAGGTCGCTCAGGATTTGCCAATTATAGTTTATATAGTGGCTATTCAATAATCAAGGAATTCTATGCACCTGATTATGCTGTTGACAAAGCGACCCGGGAAGGTGGTGATAACCGCATTACATTGGATTGGAGGCCATCTATTTTCGTTAATAATATCGATGCCAGAATTCCAGTTATATTTTACAATAACGACCGCACTAAAAAATTCAGGATAGTAGTAGAGGGAATGACCACTTCGGGTAAATTGATCAGTATAGACAAAATTATTAAAGCTCAATAGTTTTTTATATTAACAAATTTTAAATCCGGGCTTAAATAAGAAATGAGACGTAAACTGATTTCTGTTTTGATTCTATTCTCTTTTTTTTGTGGCAACGCACAAAAACCGGAGGATTTATTAACTACCTGGGATCAACAACATCCTATTGAAAAAGCCTACCTCCATTTCGACAGGGATAATTACCTGGCCGGCGATACAGCTTGGTTTAAAGCTTATTTATTCTCCCACTTTCGTCCAGATACAATCAGTTCTGTCTTATATGTTGAATTGATGAATGAATCTTCCATTTTGATCACTAAAAAAATACTTCCGGTACTAATTGGTTCTACAAATGGTCAACTCGAGCTGCCTGATTCACTGGTTACCGGGACTTATTTAGTGAGGGCTTTTTCCCCAACTATGCTGAACAATGGCACTGACTATATTTTCAGAAAAAGCATTTTCATTTTTGGGAAAATGAAAAATAAGCAACAGACTCCAAGTATAAAAAAGGCAAATAATAATACCCGGTTAGATTTTTTTCCGGAAGGAGGTAACCTTGTTGCAGCTTTTACAAACACAATAGCATATAAGGCCACTGAAGAATCTGGTATTCCGGTGTCAGTTAGCGGTAATATCTATAATCAGCAAAATGAAAAAATAGTTTCATTTACCAGCTATCATGATGGGATGGGAATGGTTGAAATATTTCCAAAACCTGGTGAAAAATATTATGCGATGCTGGACGGAGATATACAGGCAAAAAGGTATTTCTTACCAGATGTGGCTGATAAAGGAATTGTTGTAACAATGATTCCTCATCCTCAAGGTAATTTCTTTGAAATACAACAACGGCCTAATGATCCGGACTTCAATGCTGCATATATGATAGGTCAAATGCAACACCAGGTTGTTTTCAGGCAGGAGTTAAGTAAAGGACTAAAAGAAGTACAGGGAATAGTAAATACGGAAAAACTAAATTCCGGCATATTACAGATTACCATTTTTAATAAGGAAGATATACCTCTGGCAGAACGTTTATGTTTTGTAAATAACAAAGAATACCTGCAACCAACGGAATTAAGGACAGATACACTTAGTTTTTTTGAGAAAGGTAGAAATCATTTCAAAATAATCATCAAGGATACTGTTCAGGGTAATTTGTCTATATCCATAACAGATGCTGATTATGCATTATCTCCACTTCGAAACAACAATATTATATCAGGTTTACTTCTTACTTCAGACATCAGGGGTGATGTTTTTAATCCTGCCTGGTATTTTTCTTCCGATAGTGATTCTGTTAGAACTGCACTTGATTTAGTTATGATGACAAATGGGTGGCGAAGGTTTGTGTGGAAAGAATTGTCTCAAAACAAAAATCGTAATAATGTTTTTGAAGACCCTGCTTTTATGACCATTACCGGAAAAGTAAAGTTGAGGGGCACTAATAAAGCTTATACTGATAAGCAATTGGTAGCACTTATTTCGGCAGAAGGAATGAAGCAAAACACACAGTTGGTCAGTACTGACCGGCTGGGAAATTTTAAACTGGATTCTTTATTGGTTTTTGGTAAAGCCCGGATATTTTTAATTGAACCTTTAAGTAAAAAAAGCCAGTATATAGATATTGAACTGGCAGACGATACTCTTGATAAAAACTTTTCACTGGAAGTATTGAATTCATTACCTGTAGCTGGTGCGAATAATGAAATTCTTGAAGCAAAAGAAAAGTTATTGTCAGACTATGAAAAAATTAAAAATGCATCAGGTTTGATGTTAGAAGGCGTTACAATAAATGCCAGGAAGAAAACTCCGGTCGAAGAAGTTGAAGAAAAATATACAAACGGTTTTTTCAGTAGTAATGCTTTTGCTGTAAGAATAATTGACCTGGTTAATACAGAAGAACCTATAGTACAGGAAAATATTTTTGACTATTTAATATCAAGGGTGCCCGGACTTAAGGTGATTGAGCCAAATTATATGGATGCCCCCATACCCGGCCTTGATCCAAGGTATGATGAAACCCGCTACAGGCTTTTTTACCGGCAATTGCCTACGCTCAGTGCATTGGGAAATCCAGCAATGGTGATTTACCTGAATGAAGTGGAAACTGATGCAAATGTTATTGCTACTTTACCTGCTTCTGAAATAGCGTTAATAAAAATATACAGCAGTTTTGCACCAGCAGAAGGGGGTGCTTCCGGAGGAGCAATGGCTATATACACAAAAAAGGATACGGATTTGCCTCATGAAACTAAAGGTAGTGTCATTAACTGCGATGGATTTTCTATTATTAAACAGTTCTATGCTCCTGATTATAAAATTCAGACTTCTTTAAAAAGCAAAGAAGATAATCGGATAACATTAGATTGGCGGCCAAACATATTTGTTAATAATATTAACCCGGTAATACCTGTTAGTTTTTATAACTCCGACAGGACAAACCGATTCAGGGTTGTTGTAGAAGGCGTAACTACTTCAGGTAAATTGATCAGTTTGGAGAAAATTATTGCCCAATAAGTCCAAAAATTATTTGTTCGGAAAACCAGGACTTGCTTTTATTTCTTCTATTTGTTGCAGATGACGGTTACTATGTGCAGCTATCATCAGGTAAAG
>JBARSW010000649.1:0-1592 GCA_049644925.1 Chitinophagaceae bacterium
GGACCCGTAGTCTTAATGTTTCCAGGCCTTGTAATAAAAGGAATGCATTGAAAGGACTTTGTGAAGAACCAAAATCCCGCAGACCTTCCACTCTGGCACGGATAGCAAAAGCAATATTGGGAAGCCCCAGCGGATTTCCTTCTCCAAACACATCCCATAATTTGAGACCATGATAACCTTCTGATGGTTCTGTGAACTGCGGAAATTTTCCATTGCCCCAGTTATAATTACCACCATCTACAATTACACCGCCAATGCTGGTACCATGACCACCAATCCACTTAGTAGCAGATTCTACCACTATGTTTGCTCCATGTTCCAGCGGACGGAATAAATAACCACCGGCACCAAATGTATTGTCCACTATCAATGGCAGATCATATTCTTTTGCCAGGTCGGCAAATTTTTTGAAATCAGGAATATTAAGCCGGGGGTTGCCGATAGTTTCTAAATAAATTGCTTTAGTATTTTTGTCAATATGTTTTACAAAACTTTCTGCATCATCGCCATCAGCAAAGCGTACTTCAATACCCAGGCGTTTGAAGGCCACTTTAAATTGGTTATAGGTGCCTCCATATAACAACGAAGTGGAAACAAAGTTATCACCGGCCTGCAAAATATTATTCAAGGCAAGAAACTGTGCTGCCTGTCCGGAACTGGTTGCCAATGCTGCTACACCACCTTCCAATGCGGCGATGCGTTGCTCAAACACATCGGTTGTCGGGTTCATGATGCGGGTATAAATATTTCCGAATTCTTTTAATCCAAAAAGGTTGGCGGCATGTTCAGCATTATTGAATGCATAAGATGTTGTTTGATAGATTGGCACGGCTCTTGACTTAGTAGTTGGATCAATTTGTTGTCCGGCGTGCAATTGAAGTGTTTCAAAATGAAGGTTGTTGCTCATGGTAAAGAGTTTAATATTGTTTTTAATTTTTTAATTTGAGAAAAATGACTGACAATAAAAGGAGGGGGATGCCCTTTTCCGGGGGGTAGAGTGTATGTATGCCTTATGGCATACAACAACGACAACAAATGCACAGTATAGTTGTGCAGAGAGAATTTGTATATGTTGTCTTTGATTTCATGATTACCCGATAAAAATAGTGGACTTTTTATTGTCGTTCAAATTTATTTCCTGGTTTTTGTTTTAATTAAATGTTAAGTTCTTATTTACAAATGACTGTTCGTTCCGGTTAAGGCAATTTGCAAGGGAGTGATTATGCATTCGATAAATGATAGTTGATGTGCCTTCACCTATAAAGGGATCAGGTCGGTTTTGTTTTAATAGTTTTTGTTGTTTGCTCATTTTTTTAAAATTTGTTAAACAAGTTCCTTCTAAAGAATTATCAAAAAAGACTACCGGGAAGAGCTGCCCAAGCCTCCGTAGCTAATTTATCCAACAAAACCTTGGTGTAGTTGGAAGCTATGGACGAAATGAAAAAAGCTCATCCGATAAAATCAGATGAGCTTTTGAATATGTTGTGAAAGATATTTTGAAGCTATTAATCTGACTTATCTGTCACGCCATTGACGTGATGGAATTGGCACCTTTCTTACTTGTCATCCTGTGTTTGTCGAAGGAGATAAGT
>JBARSW010000650.1:0-1506 GCA_049644925.1 Chitinophagaceae bacterium
ATTATTTTAAAAAAGAAGCAATTGAATGGAGCTGGGAATTACTGACAGAAGTTTATAAAATAGATAAGGATAGGTTGTATGTTTCCATTTTTGAAGGAGACGAAAAAGAAGGACTGCCAAAAGATGATGAAGCATTTAACGAATGGAAAAAAGTGATAGCAGATGACCGGATTTTGTTGGGAAATAAAAAAGACAATTTTTGGGAAATGGGTGATACCGGACCCTGTGGTCCTTGTACAGAAATACATATAGACTGCAGGCCTGATGAAGAACGAAAAAAACAGAATGGGAAATTGCTGGTGAATAACGATCACCCACAGGTGATAGAAATCTGGAATAATGTTTTCATCCAGTTTAACAGAAAAAAAGATGGAAGTCTTGAACCTTTACCTGCAAGACATGTGGATACGGGTATGGGGCTTGAAAGATTAGTTAGAGTGTTGCAAGGGAAGACATCTAATTATGATACTGATATTTTTACCGGAACAATTGAAGCAACTGAAAAAATTGTAGGGAAGAAGTATGATTACAGTGATACAAAAGAAGCAATAGCTTTCCGGGTAATTGCTGATCATATCCGTGCAATCAGTTTTACTATTGCCGATGGTCAATTGCCCTCCAATACCGGGGCCGGTTATGTAATAAGACGTATTCTTCGCAGGGCTGTCCGTTATTACTACTCTTATCTTGATTATAAACATCCATTACTTACGCATCTGGTACCTGTACTCGCTAAACAGTTTGAATTTGTTTTTCCCGAATTACTGAAACAAGTTGATTTTGTAAGCAGGGTAGTAAAAGAAGAAGAAGAATCTTTTTTAAGAACACTTGCTTCTGGAATAACAACATTTGAGCATTACGTAATGTCTTCATTGGAAAATACTCAGGCTGAAAAAGTAATAGCAAATGAGAAGGCTTTCCCTATTCTTTGGGACGAAAATGGAAACCCAATATTTGATACATCTCATTCTTATAAGGTCATTAAGAATGGTGTTATTTCTGGAGAATTTGCTTTTGAATTATACGATACTCACGGATTTCCATTAGACTTGACAGAACTAATGGCAAAGGAAAAAGGTTTAAGAATTGACATAGAAGGGTTTAATAGTGCAATGCAAAAGCAAAAGAATCGTAGCCGTGCTGCTACTTCAATAGATGCAGGAGATTGGATAGAATTAAAAGCAGGCAGCAATAAATTTGTGGGTTATGATTCTTTAGAAACTAAGACCGAAATATTAAAATACAGAAAAGTAAAAGCAAAAGGTAAAGAACTGTATCAAATCGTTTTGAGTACAACTCCCTTTTATGCTGAAAGTGGAGGCCAGGTAGGAGACAAGGGAGAATTATTATTCACTAATGAAAGAATAATAGTTACTGATACAAAGAAAGATAATGACCTGATTATTCACTTCGCTGAATCAATCCCTTCAGACTTATGTGGCGAAGTGATTGCAAAAGTTGATGCTGAAAAAAGAAAGAATACTGCGCTGCATCATTCTGCTACTC
>JBARSW010000651.1:0-1669 GCA_049644925.1 Chitinophagaceae bacterium
TAGCATTCCTGAATTCCAGGTTCATTTATCCTTATAAAAAACTGTTTTAGTAGCAATTGTTTAATCAGAAAAGCAGTCATTATAACCTTATAAACTCTAGCCTCGATTATGAAAACTAACAGCAGAACTATTAGTTCCTTCTTTATTGCTTTGGCATTATTTCTTAGTCAAGTTACAAATGCCCAAAGTGTACTGGATCCTTCCGACCCAATAGTTATATACAATTCATCGTCACCTCCAACCCAGCCAGCTTGGGGACAAATTGGAAAATGGGTAAAAACAAATAGATTGAGTTGGAATACGAGTTCCTTTAAAGCCTATATATATAAAGGTTTTGCGTTTCGTTTGAAATTTCCTAAAACTTATGATCATACAGCTAACGATGGGAAAAAATATCCTATGATGATATTCTTTCATGGACTTGGTGAAAGAGGTACAATCTATGATAACGAATTTTCTCTTTTACATGGTGGGCAGCAATTCCGCGATAAAGTTGATAATGGTACATACGATGGCTTTGTATTTGTAATGCAAACACAAAATGGTTATTGGGGAACACCAGCTTATGATGTAATAAAAGAGATTATCGATTACATGGTAATTAATAATAAGTTGGACCCTTTTCGAGTTGTAGATAATGGGCTATCTGCCGGTGGAGCAGGAACTTGGGAGATGTTAATAGAAAACCCAACCTATATTGCTGGGGCTTTGCCGATGTCTTCCTGCTGTATCTGCTATAATAATGCAACTACTATTAATAAAATAAAATATACTCCTATATGGATTTTTCAAGGGGGCTTAGATCCTTCCCCTGACCCATATACAACAGAAGTTGTAAGAGATGCAATTCTAAATGCAGGTGGCAATTTTAAGTATACTTTATATCCTAATTTGGCACATGGTACATGGAATACGGTTTGGACTGAACCTGATTTTTATCCATTTGCTTTAAGAGCTTATTCTTCTAACCCCTGGACACTTTATGGTAGAACGGAATTTTGCCCGGGTGATCCTATAAATGTTACAATAGGTCTTGCAGCCGGTTTTAACCAATATGAATGGAGAAAAGATGGTGTTTTGATTCCTGGTGCAACGACAAACACCATACAGGTAACTGGTGCAAGTGCAATTGGCGTTTATAGCGCCAGGGTGAGGCGGGGAACCTTTTGGTCTGACTGGTCCCGCACACCAGTGGAAATTAAAATTAAAGCTCCGACCGTTCCGCCCACAATCTCTATAGCAGGTCTTATGAGTAAAGTCATTCCTGCTTTGGATGGTAATAACGGAGTTACTTTACAAGTTCCAACTGGCTATACATCTTATTTATGGCAAAAAGAAGGCAGTAGTGCTACGATCGGTACAACAAATACGCTGAATGTTACTACACCTGGTAGTTATAAGGTCAGAGTAACAGAACAGTTTGGTTGTTCCACTGAATTCTCAACTCTATTTGCAGTTGTTGATGCCAATGGTCCCAATAAGCCGGACCCTGCTATTAATCTTATTATTACTACTTTATCAAAAACATCTTTGCGTCTTGATTGGAGTGATAACCCGGCACCACAGTACAACGAAACGAATTTTGAGGTATATCGTGCCAGCCAGGCGGGCGGACCTTATACTTTATTGGCCATTTTGAATGCAGATGTTTTAACCTACACTTCTATTG
>JBARSW010000652.1:0-5673 GCA_049644925.1 Chitinophagaceae bacterium
CATGCACCTATGCTGGCTTACTGGAACAATACTTTTTACCTTGAGTATTTAAGCAATCCCGTTGGCGAACATATTGCACCCGGACAAACATTATTACAAAATTCCAAAGATGGATACAACTGGAATGAACCGGTAATTATTTTTCCACCTTATAAAATACCCGATGGATTTGTAAAAGAAGGAAAGAAGGACACCGCAAAAAATAATTATGCAGTAATGCACCAGCGTTTTGGTTTTTATACAGCAAGAAGTAAAAAACTATATGCACTGGCCTATTATGGAATTGCACTGGGGCAAAAAGACGACCCCAATGACGGAAATGGTATTGGTCGTGTGATAAGAGAAATAAAAAAAGATGGAAGCTTCGGTCCGATTTATTTTTTACGGTACAATCATGCCTTTAATGAAAAAAACACATTGTATCCATTTTACCAATCTTCCAGCGATAGAAATTTGGTAGTGGCCTGCGATGAAATACTCAGCACTCCTTTATTAATGATGCAGACAGTAGAAGAAGCCGATAGAAACGACCCGTTGATTCCTTTGCAGAAAGATTTTAAAGCATTTAATTATTATCATTTGTCCAATGGCAATGTGGTGGGACTCTGGAAATCTGCATTAACAAGCATCAGTAAAAATGAAGGCAAAACATGGCAATACAATCCCACAAGAGCACCCGGTTTTGTAAATGCCAATGCAAAAATATGGGGACAACGCACCAGCGATAAAAAATATGCGACGGTTTATAATCCTTCTGAGTTTCGCTGGCCACTGGCACTAAGCGTAAGTGAAGATGGATTGAAGTATAAAAACCTGTTATTGGTAAACGGTGAAATAACTTCAATGCGCTACGGAGGTGCTTATAAAAGTTATGGTCCGCAATATGTTCGGGGCATTCAGGAAATGGATGGCAAACCTGCAGATGGAAACATGTGGGTTACTTACAGCATGAACAAAGAAGACATGTGGGTGAGTAAAGTAGTTATCCCGGTAAGGGAAAAAGAAGTAAAGCATATCAACGAAAACTTTTCTGTTCCGGCTACTATCAACAACTGGAATATTTACAGTCCGCTCTGGTGTCGGGTACAGATAGAAAATAATTCACTGGTATTGCACGACAGCGACCCGTTTGATTACGCAAAAGCAGAACGATTATTTCCTGTAACAAAAAAAATATCAGTTGAGTTTTCTATTACAGCACAACAAAACAATTATGGTATAATAGAAATAGAAATGGTAGATGCAAAGGGTATTCCCTGTTTACGCCTGATGCTGGATTCAACCGGAACTATTTTAACCAAACAGGGTTACCGCAATAAATCACTCGGCAAGTACAATGCAGGTGAAACCATCAATTTTAAAATTGAGCTGAACACTATTACAAGATTTTATACTGTAAGTATTAATGGCGGCAAGGCCAATAATAATTTGTGTTTTGCACCCGTTGCATCGGTTGAACGTATTGTGTTTAGAACAGGAAATACAAGGCGTTTTCCCAATGCAGATACACCTACTGACCAGGATTATGATTTGCCGGGTGCGGATAGAAGAGATAAGGAAGCAGTGTATCAAATTCAGTTCTTAAAGACAAAAGCAATGTAAATATAATAGCCACGAATGCACTAATAGAATTTTCATTTGTGCATTCGTGGCAAAAAAAATAAAAGTTATGTCAGCAAAAAATAATTCAACTCTTGGGGTCATTATCGGCAACAGAGATTTTTTCCCTGATAAATTGGTGGCAGAAGCAAGAACAGAAATACTGGACTTGTTTAAACAGTTAAACATTACACCAGTAATGCTAAGCGATGCCGACAGTAAATTAGGTGGTGTGGAAACATTTGCCGAAGCACAAAAATGCGCCGCTTTATTTAAAAAGCATGCTGATGAAATTGACGGCATCCTTGTAGTACTTCCAAATTTTGGCGATGAAAAAGGGGTAGCCGAAACAATTAAATTATCTGGATTGACAGTGCCTGTTTTGATACAAGGCTACCCAGACGATTTAGGGAAGATGGATGTTGTAAATCGAAGGGATGCCTGGTGCGGAAAAATTTCTGTCTGCAATAATCTATACCAATACGGAATAAAATATTCACTCACCACCAAACATGTGGTAAGTCCCAGAGACGAATCGTTCATCACCGATTTGAAAAACTTTACTGCCACTTGCCGGGTGGTTAATGGTTTGCGTAAGGTTCGTATTGGTGCAGTGGGTGCAAGGCCAACGGCTTTCAACACCGTACGCTACAGCGAAAAATTATTACAACGGAATGGAATTTCTGTTACAACAGTTGATCTGTCAGAAATTTTAGGGAATGCCAATAAATTAACTGCTGATGATAAAGCGGTAAAAGAAAAATTGGAAAAAATTCATGCTTACACTAACACAGGTTTAACACCACCGGATAAATTAGTACAGATTGCAAAACTGGATGTGGTGCTGGCAGATTTTATGCAGGAGAATAGTTTGGACGCTACGGCTATTCAATGCTGGACATCTATTCAAAAAAATTACGGTTGTAATGTGTGCACCAGCATGAGTATGATGAGTGAGAACATGTTACCCAGTGCCTGCGAAGTAGATGTTACCGGCACTCTAACCATGTATGCCATGCAACTGGCAAGTGGATCACCATCAGCTTTGGTTGACTGGAATAATAATTATGCCGATGATGACACCAAATGTGTGTTGTTCCATTGTGGTAATTGGGCCAAATCATTTTTACCTGACATTACTATCAGCACAGCACCTATTTTAGGAACGAGTGTAGGAACCGAAAATACGTATGGTGCTTTGGATGGACGTACACCTGCCATGCCGTTAACTTATGGCCGCATCAGTACCGATGATTGCAAAGGTGTTATCAAAGCCTATATAGGCGAAGGTGAACTGACGGACGACGCATTGAAAACATTTGGCAACAGAGCTGTGGCACAGATAAATAATTTGCAAGGCTTGATGAACTATGTATGCCGCAATGGGTTTGAACATCATGTGGTAATGAATACAAGCAAGACGGCTGGTGTATTGAAAGAAGCATTTGAGAATTATTTGGGTTGGGAAACCTATCATCATTAATTGAATAGTAACAAGAATGACGACTAAAGAGTTAAGAGCAAAATCAATCAACTACAGGAAAAAAATTCTGAAGTATATAAAGATTGCCAATGCGGGTCATACCGGCGGCAGCTTGTCCAGTACAGATATTTTAAATGTGCTTTACAACAAAGTGCTTAATGTATCACCCGAAAATTTCTCCTCACCCGACAGAGACCGGTACATACAAAGCAAAGGCCATTGCGTGGAAGCATTATATGTTGTATTGGCCGATAAAGGTTTCTTCCCTGAAGATGATCTGAATACAATGTGTAAGTACAAATCAAATTACATAGGGCATCCTACACGAAAGGTAAAAGGAGTGGAACAGAATACTGGTGCATTAGGACATGGACTGCCCATCGCCGTAGGTACTGCCATCGCAGGAAAGTTAGATAAGAAGGATTATAATGTTTATACTTTGTTGGGCGATGGAGAATTGCCAGAAGGTTCTAACTGGGAAGCTGCATTGAGTGCTGCACAGTACAAACTGGATAATCTTTGTGCAATAGTGGATAAAAACGGTTTGCAAATAACTGCTGCTACAAAAGATGTATGTAGTACAGACCCCTTAGATAAAAAATGGAAAGCTTTTGGTTGGGCAGTAAAGGAAGTAAATGGAAATGATGTGGATGAATTGCTGGCTGCATTCAATAGTTTACCTTTTGAAAAAGGGAAACCTTCAGTGATTATTGCTCACACTACCAAAGGGAAGGGAGTGAGTTACATGGAGAATCAGTTGAAGTGGCATCATGGTGTGCCGAATAATGAGGAATATGAGTTAGCACAAAAGGAATTAGACGAATTATTATTAACTCTTTAAATAATCGGAGACTAAAGCCCCTCCCTGGAGGGGTTTGGGGAGGCATATGGCAGAACAAATAAATAAAAACAGTTACAACGCTAACCTGGAAATTTTTTCAGAAACATTACAGCGTCTTGCTGCTGATGATAATAATATTATTGCAGTTACCAGCGACAGTCGGGGTTCTGGTAAGTTAATTCCCTTCGGGAAAAAATTTCCGGAGCAGCATATTGAGGTAGGCATTGCGGAGCAAAATTTAGTAGGGGTGGCAGCAGGTTTAGCATCATGTGGCAAAAAGGTTTTTGCTGTTTCCCCAGCTTGTTTTTTAACAGCAAGGGCCTTGGAACAAATAAAAAATGATGTAGCCTATTCTGATAATCCGGTAAATGTAATCGGAATCAGTGCGGGAGTAAGTTATGGAGCATTGGGAAGTACACATCATAGTCTGCATGACTATGCTGCACTCAGAGCTATCAATAATATCATGGTAGTGGCACCTGCTGATAATTGGGAAACAGAAAAAGCAATTGAATTAGCAGCAGCAACTTTTCAACCCATATATCTTCGGTTTGGTAAAATGCCAATGCCGCCATTAAAGGAAGTAAACAATGATGAATTTGCTTTTGGTAAAGGTAGAATTATTTGTGAGGGAAATGATGTTGCTATTATCGCTACCGGTGAAGCCGTGTATCCGGCGTTGGAAGCGGCAAGAAAACTAAAAACACAAAATATAAATGCGACAGTTATCAGTATGCATACCATTAAGCCATTGGATACAGCACTGATTTCTATGTTAGCAGATAAATGTAAAGCCATTGTAACAGTCGAAGAACATAGTGTATATGGTGGTTTAGGAGAAGCCTGTGCTTCTTATTTGTTGCAATCAGGATATGTAAAAGCTTTTAAGATTATGGGTATTCCTGATGAATATACAGTTACCGGTTCACAACAAGATATTTTCAATCATTATGGAATTAGTGAAGAAGGGATCAGCGATGTTGTGACCGATTTACTAAAGAAACAAAATTTATAACTTAAAGAATCTAAAGCCCCTTCCTGGAGGGGTTTGGGGAGGCTGCGATGCTTAAACAACTGTACTTATTGCCATTATGCTGTTTGCTGTTTTTTACACAGTGTAAAAACTCTACTAAACAAGGTGGGAAGAAAAAAATGGCTGTAGTCGTCTCCACCCTCAACAATCCCTGGTTTGTGTTTTTAGCTGAAACTGCTGCTACCAAAGTAAAAGCCCTTGGCTATGAGGCAAAAATTTTTGATTCGCAGAATAATACGGCGTTGGAAAGCGACCATTTTGAAAATATTGTGGTGGCTGGTTTTGATGCGATACTTTTTAACTCTACCGATGCAGACGGTTCTATTGCCAATGTGCAGAAAGCGAAAGATGCAGGGATTCCGGTTTTTTGTATGGATAGGGAAATTAATTCACTCAACACCGCTACTTCACAAATTTTAAGCGATAGTTATTCCGGAGCTGTTGCTATTGGAAAATATTTTACACAAATGTTGAACAAGAAAGGAAACTATGTGGAGATATTAGGCATAGTTGGAGATAACAATACATGGGCAAGAAGCAAAGGCTTTCATAGTGTAGTTGATAATTACAAAGGTTTCAACATGGTGGCACAGCAAAGTGCCGACTTTGACCAGAATAAAGCCATGGAAGTAATGGAATCTATTTTGCAGGCGCATCCTGATATTGATGGAGTGTTTTGCGGCAATGATGGAATGGCGTTGGGTGCTTACCAGGCTT
>JBARSW010000653.1:0-1500 GCA_049644925.1 Chitinophagaceae bacterium
GCATTACGGTTACTCCAACGTCCACAACAACCTATACAGTAACAGTCACTGGTGCGAATGGCTGTACAGCTACAGATGCAGTGGTAGTGACGGCAGACAAGACACCACCCACAGCTAATGCTGGAGAGGATGTGACTGTAAATTGTAATAATGCTTCCGCACAACTTAAAGTTACCGGAAACGGAACTTATCTTTGGAGTACAGGTTCAACATCTATGAGTTTTATAGTGAGTCCCGAAGTCACTACAATTTATACTGTGACTGTAACATCTGCCAATGGCTGTACAGCTACAGACAATGTTACTGTTACCGCAAATAAAGCAAAACCTACAGCATCAATATCAGCAACGGGAAATAATTGTATTACCAATAATGCACAATTGTTTGGTAGTGCGTCCGGCGGCACAGGTCCATATACTTATTCATATAATGGTCCAAACGGATTTAGTTCAATTGTTCAAAATCCATTAATCACCCAAAACGGCACTTATACTTTGGTGGTAACAGACTCCAATGGATGTACTGATGATGAAAGTATAGTCATTTTTTCAGAGTTTATACCTATTGTTATCACAGTTACCACTGATATTTGTGCCGGCGAATCGGTCACATTGACGGCTTCAGGTGGCGGCACATATTTATGGAATGCCAACGGGAATAATGCAATAACAAATTCAATTACCGTATCACCTGTAGTGACTACCACATATGTTGTTACGGTGACATCACCACAAGGTTGTGTAGGTACTGCATCGGCAACAATAACAGTGTATAGTAAACCAGTTATTGTTAGCCTTAACACAACACCAAATGGATCTTGTAACAACACAAACAATTCTGGAACTATCACAGTCAATGCTACGGGCGAACCAGGTTTGACAAAACAATATCGCATAAATGGAGGTTCCTGGCAACTTAGTAATATTTTTACAGGATTGGGAAATGGTATATATAATGTAGAAGTAAGTTATACAACCAGGTTATGTTTATCTCAACCTGCTCAAACTACAATAATATCCGGCCCTGGTCCGGTGGTAGTTCCTGAAAATGATAAGAGTGTCTGTATAAGCACCCCGTTTACGTTGTCAGCAACTGCAAATGGAGGAACATTACCATATAGCTTTGCATGGAGTAACGGAGCTAACGGAAATCCAATTAATATTCCTGGCATAGTTGCAAATACTACTTATACGATAACAGTTACCGATCAACTCGGTTGTACCGGTACCGGTAGAGTTAATATAACTATAAAACCTGTTCCGGTCTCCGGAATCAATGGACCCGATGAAGTTTGTGCTGACGAGTTTGCCATTTTTACAGCAAATCCACCGATTGCAGGAGCGACATATTTCTGGGATTTTAATGGTGGTATTACCACTGACGGAGACAATGATGATGTATCTGAAACAGTAAGTTGGCCATCTATATTTAAAAATACTTTTAGAACCGTAACTTTAACAATAACAAAAGATGATTGTCCTTTCACTTACACCAAACAGG
>JBARSW010000654.1:0-6574 GCA_049644925.1 Chitinophagaceae bacterium
GGAGTGTTGTTGTTCATCGCTTCAGTTATTCATAATGCGGCCGGTTATTTTTTTGGTTACTGGCTCAGCCGTTTGTTTGGAATGGATGTTAATTCCAGCCGCACTATTGCATTTGAAGTAGGTTTGCAAAACGGGGGTATGGCCAGTGGCATTGCCGGCAGTATGGGCAAATTGGGTACGTTAGGTTTGGCGGCCGCTGTCTTTAGTCCTTGGATGAACATTAGTGGTAGTATCTTAGCTAATTATTGGAGGAAGAAACCGGTTGCAGATAAAAATAAATTGGAATAAAAATTTTATTGTATTCATACAATACAAACTTTGTCGATAATATTATTACAATTGATTTTTAATAAACGAATTAAGTATATTATATAGAATGAGCAGCAAAACAAATATAATCAGTTCTCATATATTTTCTGCAAAAGCAAAATTGGAGAAACCTATCTCAGATGCAACGCATACGCTTACTGAAATTTCATTTATTATATTGCGTATTAAAACAAGCGGCGGTTTAGTTGGTGAATCTTATCTTTTAAGCTTTCAATACAGCCCGCAGGCAATTATTGGTGCATTAAAAGATGCTGCAAACCTTATTATAGACGAGGATGTTTTTGATACTGTAAAAGTTTTTCTAAAATTGAATCAAGCAAATGAATATTTTGGGCAGGAAGGTATAAACCGTTGGGCACAATCCGCAATAAACATTGCTATGTGGGATGCCTGGTGTAAAACACTTGGACAACCTATCTGGAAAGTTTTGGGAGCATCTGCAAAAAAAATACCTGCTTATGGAAGCGGAGGGTGGATCAGCTATTCCATTGGAGAATTGATTGATGAAGTAAAAGCTTATGTTGCCAGAGGTTTTAAGTCGGTAAAAATAAAAGTGGGCAAGCCCGACTGGAAAGAAGATCTGGAACGGCTACAAATGGTGAGAGAAGCAGTAGGTATTGGAGTAAATATAATGATGGATGCCAACCAGGGGATGAATGTTTCTAATGCGCTGGCTTTGGCTAAAGCAAGTCAGACTGTTGGTATCAACTGGTTTGAAGAACCGATTGATCATATGGATTTTGAAGGCTATAAGACATTACGTCAACAAGCGGGTATTTCTTTAGCAATGGGTGAAAGAGAGTATAGCACCTTGCCATTGCGTGAATTAGCACAACGTAATGCATTGGATATATGGCAACCCGATATTTTACGAATAGGTGGCGTAGAAGCCTGGCTTAACAGCGCAGCTTTGGCCGAAGGATTTCACATTCCTGTATTGCCGCATTATTATAAAGATTATGATGTGCCATTATTGTCAACAATAAGCAATGGTGCAGGTACAGAATCTTTTGACTGGATCGACCCTTTAATTGATAATCCGGTACAATTTGTAGATGGATATGCTATACCCAACAGTCAACCTGGTTGGGGATTTAGTTTTAAAGATGAGTATTTGAAACCAGTAGATTAAATATTATGTTACCAGCTTTTGTACTACTATCGTCTTCGTTGTGTCTGACAATTGTACGTCCGGTTCGCTATTCATCAAATACAATACTGAAGTTCTCCCTGTCTTTGTGCCTTTGTGTCTTCGTGTTTCAAAACCTGACTGCTCAGCTGGTAGATAAAACTCCCGCTGCTGTTCCCATTGCTCCATCCATTTACAACAGAGAGCCCTACGAAGACCCAACCATCAACGGAATAAACAGAGATGCTTCAAGAGTAACAGCCTATTCTTACAGCTCAATAAATGAAGCATTAAAAAATGAAAGAGAGAAAAGCAGACGATATATTTCATTAAATGGTGATTGGGATTTCTCATTCGCTTTAAAACCCGGTGATGAGCCCAAAGATTTTTACAAAAGCAAAGTGATTGGTTGGAAGAAAATCCCCGTTCCTTCAAATTGGGAAATGCAGGGTTATGATAAGCCCATTTATAAAAGTGCTGTATATCCTTTTCGCCCGGTCAATCCACCCTTTGTGCCGAAAGATTATAATGGTGTTGGTTGTTATCAGCGTTCCATCACAATTCCTGCTGATTGGAAGGGCAAAAACATAACAATTCATTTTGAAGGAGTAAGCTCTGCCTATAAATTATGGGTGAATGGAAAATTTGCAGGTTATGCAGAAGATAGTTTTTTACCAAGCGAATTCAATATCACACCTTATTTACAAGAAGGAGAAAATATTATTTCTGTTTGGGTGATAAGATGGAGCGACGGAAGTTTCTTAGAAGACCAGGACCAGTGGCGTATGAGTGGCATACATCGTGAAGTGTATTTACTGGCAGAACCCAACATGCGGATTGCAGATTTCTTTTATCAAACAAAATTTGATAAGGATTATAAAGATGCAGTGCTAAGCATACGTCCAAGAATTGAAAATTTAACAGGCCATGAAATGCCGGGTTATGTGTTAAAAGCACAGTTGTATGATGAAAATAATCAACCTGTTTTACAAACACCGCTTTTAAAAAAGGCCGATGATATTATCAATGAAATTCATCCACGTCTCGATAGGGTAAAATTTGGTTTGCTTGAAACAACTATCAGTAACCCAAAGAAGTGGAGTACCGAAGATCCCAATCTTTACAAATTAGTATTGAGCCTTGAAGATAGCTTGGGTAATATTGTTGAAGTAAAAAGCTGTAATCTTGGTTTTCGTTCTATTGAGTTCAGAAAGAGTGACAGTAAATTATTAATTAACGGTAAGCTCACTTATTTATATGGTGTAAACAGGCCCGACCATCATCCCACAAAAGGAAAAGCATTAAGCAGAGAAGATATTTTGCAGGATATTACTACAATGAAGCGTTTCAATTTCAACTGCGTTCGTTTATCACATTATCCAAGCGACCCATACTTATTGGATTTATGCGACCAGTTTGGCTTGATGGTGATTGATGAAGCTAATTTAGAAACACATGGCCTCGGTGGTAAACTTAGTCATGATGCAATGTGGGCCGGTGCATATGTTGAACGCATCAGCCGCATGGCGTTGAGAGATAAAAATCATCCAAGTATTATTATGTGGAGTCTGGGCAATGAAGCTGGCAGTGGCCCCAATCATGCAGCAATGGCCGCCTGGATAAAAGATTTTGACATGACAAGACCCTTACATTACGAACCTGCAATGGGCAGCCCGAAGGAAGAAGGTTATATAGACCCCAGCGACCCGAAGTATTTAAAAAGCAACGACCACAGTCACCGCATTCAAAATCCGTTAGATCAGTATTATGTGGATGTGGTAAGCCGGATGTATCCTTCTGATTACACGGCGCCGTTATTAGTGAATCAAAAAAATGGAGATAATCGTCCTATTTTCTTTTGTGAGTATGCTCATGCCATGGGCAACAGTGCCGGTAACTTAAAAGAATTCTGGGATCAGTGGCGCAGCCTGCCAAAAGTTATCGGTGGTGCTATCTGGGAATTTAAAGACCAGGGATTATTAAAAAAGGATTCTGCCGGGGTAGAGTATTATGCTTATGGTGGTGATTACGGCGAAAAGTATTTCGACAATTTCACCATCAAAGGTGTGGTGAATGCTGATGGACAACCAAAAGGAGTGATGTGGGAATGCAAACGGATATTTCAACCGATTCAATGTGTATGGGCAGATTCGGTGAAAGGATTGGTAAAAATCATTAACCACAGCCAGGTAAAAAATGTAAATAGTTATACAGCTTATATCAGTATAAAGGAAGATGGTAAGATTATTTCTGATAAACAAATTGGCGGCATTGATGTTGCACCCGGTGCTGAAGCTGTCTTTCCTATAACATCCTGGTTACCGAAATTAAAATCCGATGCGGAATATCATGTGGATTTGAAGTTTGTTTTACAAAAAGCAACAGCATGGGCAGCGAGTGGGTTTAACATTGCATCTAATCAACTTCAAATACAGAAAGCTATTCGAAATAATGCCATAAAGAAGACGTCCAAAGGATTACAAGTTAATGAAGGTATACATGGTGTAAGAATCGATGGAAAAGATTTTACAATCCTTATAAATGATATTTCAGAGAATGGTATAATTTCTTATACATATAAAGGCAAACAACAAGTATTTTCACCTTTATTGCCAAATTTCACAAGGCCGTTGACTGATAATGATAAACGAGGATGGAAGCCACAACGAAAAATGAAGCAATGGTATGAAGCCAAACTTTCACCCACAGGAACGTCAGTTGATAAATTAAAGCAAGGTGATATAGCTGTAACAGTGAATTATAGTTTAATAAATGATAGTGCAAAAATAAAAGTAGTCTATACAATTAATGGAGATGGCGTAATCAAAGTAGATTATCGATTGAGTGTAAAACCTGGCTTACCAAACATCCCAAAAGTGGGAATGCAAATGGGCATTGAAAGAACTTATGATGATATTCAGTGGTTTGGCAAAGGCCCGATGGAAAATTACATTGATAAAAACTATGGTGCTGATGCCGGTATTTACAGTTTACCTGTCAGCAAATTCATGGAAAACTATGTATTGCCACAAGAAAACGGTAACCGAACCGATGTACGATGGATGTATTTAAGTAATTCAAAGTCAAAAGATGGATTGTTAATTGTTGCAGATAGTCTGCTCAGCATGAGTGCATGGCCATATACCGAGGAAAATATTCAGAATGCCAAACACACCAACAAATTGAAAGATGCAGGTTTTATAACACTGAATATTGACTTAATACAAATGGGTGTCGGTGGAAATGATAGTTGGAGTGAGGTGGCAGCACCATTGGAAAAGTATCAAATCAAGGCAATGGATTATCAGTATTCATTTTATCTTGTACCCCTAAATATTTCAAAAAGCACCATTTTTAATTATTTTAAAAAAGTTAAGCTTTTATGAAAACATTTTTTGTTTGCTTTTTCACTGTCTTTTTAACCAATTATTCAATTGCATGCAGATGTAATACTCCGCTATTAACAAGGGAAATTTTATTGGGATATAAATATGTCAGTGTTGTGAAGGTTAAGAAATTGTCATCATTTGAAGTAGCTGACAAATCAATGGGATATTATCAGTTGGCTGAAGTAGAGTCACTTGAAATTTTTAAAGGGGGTGTCATTAGTGAAGTTTTGATTAGTTCTGTTAACACATCTTGCGATATGGGTGTTAAGGAGGGTGAATGCTGGATTATTTTAGCGAATGATTGGAATGGATATCCAACTCTAATTCCTTGCGGTTATAATCAGCAGTTTCTTGCAGTTGATACAAATGAGTTATTTTTTTCATGGTCTTATCTCTCAGGAATTTCTACATTAAATTTTTTACGAAATGTATTTACTAAATTACCAAAGAATGGAAAATATGACGGCAAATGGATGAATGGCAAACCGTCTTTTAGCTTAAAACGAGAAAATGGAAAAATTACAGGTAATCAGATAATGTATGATGAAAATGGAAAGAAAGTCATCAATTACAGTTTTAAGGATAGTTTGCTCAATGGTGTAAAAACTATCTGGTACAAGAACGGACAGGTTCATAGCTTTTCTAATTATAAGAATGATACTTTGAATGGAATATCTGCAGAATTTTCAGTTATGGGAGTAAAAACTTCTGAAACGAATTATTCCAAAGGGGTTTTTAATGGATTAAGACAGGAATGGGATGAATCAGGAAACTTAATTTCAACTGGGAACTATGTGTATGGGAAACCAAAAGATTCAATTGTGAATTGGTATCCTGTTTATTCCACTGTAGCCTTGGCAAGGCTTGATCCGTTAATTATGTTTGAAAATGTAAGTGTGGATTCTGCGTTTAAATGGAGTCAGCGAAAGCAATTGGAAAGTTTATCCATTTATGATTCGATTGGAAATCTTCTGCATGAATTTTCTTATTATTTGAATGGAAATTTACGGGAAGAAACAATTTTCGAACCAAATTCAAAGCAGTATATCCTGCATGAGTACCATTTTAATGGGATAACTAAAAAGTTTATGATTTATTGGATTGCAGGAAAGGACAAATATGGAAGTGATGATATTCGGTATCTTTTCGAGGAAACATGTTTTGGAGATGATGGAAAAAGAATAAGAAAGCATTTTTTTGATGCAGAGGGCAAAAAAGTAATAAAAGCAATTGATCTGGAAAATGGGAAAGAGAAAATTGTTTTTCCCAGACAATGATGATGCTATGAAGTTTATTTGGTTGATATTTTTTCTATTGAATTTTGCAGTCGCAAATGCACAAAAAGAAGTGCCGACATCTGTAATCCAACAGATTTATGAAAAAGTAAAAACTCCTTATAAATACGGCATAGTCATCACCCCGTCAGACAGCACAAAAAAAGTAGATTGCCCTTCTGTATTCCGTAAAGGAAACAACTGGTACATGACATATATTGTTTTTGATGGCCGGGGCTATGAAACATTGCTGGCAAAAAGTAAAGATCTGTTACAATGGAAAACATTGGGAAGAATATTAAGTTTTGGTGATACTACTAATGTTGATGTAGCTGACCCGATAGCTATCGGGTGGGATGCTAATCAGAAAGCTGGTTACATAGCTTTACAGGATACAAAATGGGGCGGCACTTACCAGTTGGAAAAATATAATAAAAAGTATTGGCTGAGTT
>JBARSW010000655.1:0-3799 GCA_049644925.1 Chitinophagaceae bacterium
CGGCCTCATATTTTATCTAAAGTTTTATTAATAACTCTTTATGATTATCCCTTCAAAAAATCTAATCCCGATACTATTTGTTTGCTTCTTATTTTTTTTTCAAAAGGAGGTTACCAGTCAGAATAAATTCAAAAAACTGGTTTGGGCCGATGAGTTTAATTACAAGGGGTTACCCGATAGCAATAAATGGAAATTTGAAATTGGAGGACACGGCTGGGGTAATAACGAATTGCAGTATTATTCTGAAAAAGACACATTAAATGCAAAAGTGGAAAACGGAGTTTTGAAAATTAATGCCAGGAAACAAAAAAAGGAAAACAGGGAATACACCTCAGCAAGAATCGTAACCAAAAGCAAAGCCGATTTTAAATATGGCAGAATTGAAGCCAGGGCAAAATTACCTGCTTCAGTTGGCACCTGGCCAGCCATCTGGATGATGGGAAATAATATTGACCAGATGCATTGGCCCGCCTGTGGCGAAATTGATATAATGGAACACAGGGGTAAGGATTTAAATAAGATATTTGGAACCTTACATTATCCCGGCCATTCCGGTGGTAATGCCAATGGTAATACAATTACTATTCCATCTGCTACCACCGCATTTCATATTTATGCTGTGGAATGGGATGCAAAAGAAATTAATTTTTTTGTTGATGGCCAATTGTATCATACAGTTTCCAACAATGTTAGCATACCTTTCAATCATAATTTTTATATTATTCTAAACTTAGCCATCGGGGGAAATTTTGCCGGAAAAGTTGACCCTTCATTTACAACAGATGCTATGGAGATTGATTATATACGGGTTTTCAGAAAACGAAAGAAATAACCTTCCTTTTTTAATTTACTACTATGAATAAGAAAAAAATATTCTTAGGATTGTTGCTGATGCCAATGACAATTCTATCACAAGGTCTATTGATCAATACAAACAACCGGAATATTACCAGCCTGAATGGAAACTGGAATTATATCGTTGATCCTTATGAAACCGGTTATTACAGTTTTCATTCAGAAATTTACGACCAGAAAAATCCTGGCTCTCCCTCTGCGTTTTACAACAATTATCACCCAAAAGATAAAGCAGAATTGGTGGAATATGATTTTGATAAATCTCCCACTTTAAAAGTTCCCGGTGATTGGAACACTCAAAAGGAAAATCTCTTTTATTATGAAGGCACCATATGGTTAAAAAAATCTTTCGATTACAACTTAAAAACCAATAAACGAATTTTCGTTTATTTCGGAGCCATCAATTATAAAGCTGATGTTTATCTGAATGGCAAAAAATTAGGTACACATGAAGGAGGGTTTACCCCTTTCAACTTTGAAGTAACATCGGTAATAAAAGAAAAAGGCAACTACATTGTTGTTAAAGTCGATAACAAACGATTTAAAGAAGCCGTGCCCACCACTAACACAGATTGGTGGAATTATGGCGGCATTACCCGGGATGTATTGCTGATTGAAGAACCTGCTGTTTTTATTCAGGACTATTCCCTTCAATTAAAAAAGGGGAATAACAAAAGTATGGCAGGGTATGTACAGCTTAACAAGGCAAATAGTTATGAGAAATTATTAATCAGCATTCCTGAACTGAAAATTGAAAAGGAAATGCAAACGGGTGTTGACGGAAAAGCAACATTTGAGTTGGATATAACAAACAACATAAAGTACTGGTCTCCGGAGTCACCCAAACTTTACACAGTTCAAATAATATCTGCTTATCAAACCCTCAGAGATGAAATCGGATTCAGGACAATTGAAACAAAAGGCCCGGATATTTTATTGAATGGGAAATCTGTTTATTTAAGAGGCATCTGTATGCATGAAGACTTTAAAGGGAGAAGGGCTAATGGAGAAGCAGACGCAATAGCAATGTTGACATGGGCAAAGGAAATGGGTTGTAATTATGTACGGCTGGCGCATTATCCGCATAATGAACATATACTGCGTATGGCCGATAAGATGGGACTAATGGTTTGGGAGGAAATCCCAGTTTACTGGACAATTGATTTTAAAAACGATGCTACATATTCCAATGCAAAAAATCAATTGACAGAAGTTATTACCAGGGATAAAAACAGGGCCTGCGTTATTATCTGGTCTATGGCAAATGAAACACCATTGTCTGAAGCAAGAAATTCTTTTTTATTAAATCTTATAAATCACACAAAAACACTTGATACTACTAGACTGTTAAGTGCAGCCTTATTGACAAGAAGTGAAAAGGGTGTAGGAATGGTAGATGATAAAATTGGGGAGTATTTGGATATTATTTCTTTTAATCAATACCGGGGTTGGTATGGAGGTGATTTAAAAACGGCACCTGATGCAAAATGGGTAACCCCCTATAATAAACCGGTTGTGGTGTCTGAATTTGGCGGTAGTGCAAAACAGGGATTACACGGCCCTAAAGAAGAACGCTGGAATGAAGAGTACCAGGAATACTTATATCAGCAAAATTTGTTGATGATAGAAAAAATACCAAACATCAGAGGCATCAGTCCCTGGATATTGACAGATTTTAGATCGCCAAGAAGATTGTTGCCGGGTATACAGGATGGGTTCAATAGAAAAGGATTGATATCCAGTGAGGGGAAAAAGAAGAAAGCTTTTTTTATACTAAAATCATTTTATAAAAAAATGGAATTGCAGTATAAATAACAGGAAGATTTTTTTACTAATAGACTTTTGAATTTTTAAATAACATACAGATGAAAAAATATTGTTTATCTATTGTAATGTTCGTAGCAACTATTTCCATTTATGCAAATGTGGTACTACCTAAAATATTTTCAGATAATATGGTATTGCAACGTAACACGTTGATACCTATTTGGGGCCAGGCAAATGCAAATGAAAAAATTGAAATAAAATTTAATAATCAGGTAAAATTTACCAAAGCAGATAAAAAGGGTAAATGGATAATAAAACTGGATGCAGAGAATGCAGGCGGCCCTTTTGACCTGATTGTTAAAGGAAAAAATCTAGTGCAGGTAAAAAATGTGCTGGTAGGTGAAGTATGGATTTGCAGCGGTCAATCGAATATGGAATGGACAGTTGGCCAGTCAATGAATGCAAAGCAGGAAATTTCAACAGCGAATTATCCATATATCAGGCACATTAAAATCCAGCGGGACATTGGTTCATTACCAAAAAGTAATTTCGAAGCTGGTAATTGGCAGGTTTGCGATTCAACAACGGTTGCCGGTTTTACGGGTATTGGATATTTTTTTGCAAGAAACCTTTACAATGAACTTAAAATTCCGGTTGGGATAATTAATTCATCCTGGGGGGGCACTAATATAGAAACATGGATAAGCAGGGAGGCGTTTGAGAACAGCGAAGAGTTTAAAGAAATGATTGCAGGGATGCCAAAAATAGATTTAGATTCTCTTTCTAAATTAAAAGTAAAAGGCAGTGAACTAAGAATTGAAGCATTACAGGGTGTTAAATTCAAAGACCTGAACATTGGGTTATTCAACCATCTTTCATATGATGATTCAAAATGGCCGGTACTAATTCAGCCACAGTTATGGGAACAACAAAGTATTGGGGAGTTAGACGGTGTGGTTTGGTTGAGGAAAACAATTGAATTGCCGGCTCTTGATTTTAATAAGGAGGCAATATTGGAATTATCAACAATTGATGATGATGATATTACTTATGTAAATGGTTTTAAAGTTGGCAGTACCAACCAATATAATGCTAAAAGAAGATACATTATTCCTGCCGGGATTTTAAAACAAGGGAAAAACGTTATTTCAGTAAGAGTAGCTGACAATGGTGGTGG
>JBARSW010000656.1:0-1796 GCA_049644925.1 Chitinophagaceae bacterium
TTCAATATGGAACGATGCAATTACAGCCGTCTCTACTTTGTTTACATTTTGTCCGCCTTTGCCACCACTGCGTGTAGTTTGAAATTTTATTTCTGAAAATAAATTGAGCATAAGTTTAAATTCGATGCCAATGTTCGATGTTCGATACATTTGTAAAGAATCAAAGATACATTTTATGAAAGCAGTTATTCAAAGGGTTTCTCAAGCCAGTGTAACTATAAATGGAAAAGTTCATTCTCAAATTGGCAATGGGCTTTTGGTATTGGCTGGGATAGAAGATGCAGATACTCAGGAAGATATTGAATGGCTGAGTAGTAAAATCGTTAACCTCCGAATTTTTAATGATGCCAATGGAGTGATGAACGAATCAGTAAAAGATAAAGAAGGAGACATAATTGTAGTCAGCCAGTTCACTTTACATGCATCCACTAAAAAAGGCAACCGGCCTTCTTATATAAAGGCCAGTAAACCGGAAGTTGCAGTTCCATTATATGAGAAATTGATTCAGCAATTAACAAACGACCTCGGTAAATCAATTGGTACAGGCATATTTGGAGCAGATATGAAAGTGGAATTGCTGAATGATGGACCGGTAACTATTGTGATTGATACAAAGAATAAGGAGTGAGCTAAGAGGATAAATGAGAAAAGGAGGAAAAGAGTAGTATCTGAATCACTATCTTATTTGTAAATGTTTAGAGATTGAATAAAAAAGGGAATATCTGCACACAAGCTCCTTATCTCTTACACTCCTTCACTCTCTTAGCCCAATTTTTTCCGTATAAATTTTCCCATTCGTTAATCCTACCATCAAAAAAAAGAACCGGCCGTTAATTGGAATCCTAAAGGAATATGAAGTGGCATTAATCTCCTTTTGTTCTACCAGCCTGTCACCATTATTTGTCCAGAGCATTACATGGTTTATATCTTTTGTACTTTTTATGGTAATCTGTTTGCCGGAAGTAAGCACTTTAAAAGGTTTTGCTTCTTTGTAAAATGATTCATTCTTTAGTTGTTGCGCCGGAGATTCAGTAAAAAAAGCGGACAGGAAAAGAAAGAAAATCAGTCTGCGGATTATAGTCATCATACAAAACAATTAATTCTTAAAGGAATAGATTTTAAACAGTCTTCAGCAGGTTGGAATATTAGCTTCGGGAGATGGTAAACGCAAGGAATCATGCTAAATTGCAGCATGGATCAAAAAGTTTTGTTATGACTATACTTCAAGCCCAGCAGCAAGTGGATGGATGGATAAAAACTATTGGTGTTCGCTACTTTAGTGAACTTACCAATATGGCAATATTGACTGAAGAAGTGGGAGAGTTGGCCCGCATCATGGCCCGTAAATATGGTGACCAGAGTTTTAAAGATTCGGATAAGGAGAGAAATATGGCAGATGAAATGGCTGATGTATTATGGGTGCTGCTATGTCTTGCCAATCAAACGGGAGTTGACTTAACCGACGCCCTGGAAAAAAATTTTGAGAAAAAGAATTTACGTGACGCAATGCGGCATCAACAAAACGATAAATTGAAATAATAAGATTAATTACTCTTCCTTCTTCGGCAAATAACTATCAGGATTTTTCAAAAAAGTAGTCCTACAGTATTTGGAGCAAAACCCAAAGATGTGTCCTTTATAATGTATAGTATCACCTTTTTTATCATCTACTTTCATATTACAAATGGGATCAGGGCGCAAAGTATCAGGAGCAATGTTCATGTCAGCACACTGATGGCTGCACATACTCATGCAATAAGCCTTTTCCTGTTTCATAGTACAGGATTTATTGGATG
>JBARSW010000657.1:0-2472 GCA_049644925.1 Chitinophagaceae bacterium
AGGTCTCTTTTACCGCTGGTATCCTGTCTGCTTGTACCCAATAACCTGCTCTCCCAACTGTTATCATTAAACGAAGGAGAGGCCCAGGACATATCATCAGCAACCTTGAACTTGCATACTTTGGGTAATGCAACTATTTGCGATTGTCCGAAAATTGGATCTGTCAAAATAATGAGCAAAGGAAAAATACTGCGCAAAAAGAATGAAAATGAATTCATATCAGTAACTGTTATTGATTAATTATTATTTTTTTTATTATTAGAAAATATTTTCAACTATTTACTCAATCTTACTGTCAATACATCATGTGGTTGAATAGCGGCCTTCAGATTATATTTTGTTGATCCAATATTTTTTTTGAGCCATAAATCACGGATGTTAGTCTTGTCTGTAACACCATAAGTCTTACCGTTTAGGTTACTGAAATATTTATTCCAGTCAAAATCAATGGTTTTCACAACTTCACTCCTGTTAAAAAAACACAAAGCAATTTCATTGTTAGCAAGTGGCTTGAGCCATAGCTCAATAATACCATCCAATGTCCACCACCTGTAGCCTTGTTTTCCCAGTGTATCCTGATTCAATGCAATAATTTCTTTATTAGTCAGTATTTCTTTAATAGACGGTGTCATCGACCGGATGTCGTTGCCCAATATCAACGGTGCGGCCATCATACTCCACATTGCAAAATGGGAACGGGATTCCACATCAGTTAATACTCCGTTTCCAACCTGGAGCATATCGGGATCATTCCAACCACCTGGACCGGCATATCTCCCGAGAGGTTCATTTTTATCCATAATTAATGTCCAGCCCATGCCACCCCAATTCACTTTACAGTCCCAGCAATTCATTATATCACTGGTCGTTCTCCAAAGATGCCCGACGTTCTTTGCCCATGTCCAGGGTTCAGTACTTCCCCATTCGCAAATGCTGAAAACAATGGGACGTTTGGCAGCATACAATGCATCCCGCATAATTTTATAGGCACCTTCTGCCTTTTGGGCATCGGTATTACAAAAATCATACTTCAGATAATCAATGCCCCAGGAGGCATACATTTTTGCATCCTGGTATTCATGTCCACGGCCACCGGGACGGCCTTCGCAGGTTTTGCTGCCTGCACAGGAATACAAACCAAATTTTAAACCTTTGGAATGAATATAATCAGCAAGGTCTTTCATGCCGGAAGAAAAGCGTATTGGGTCGGGAACAATATTTCCATTTTCATCACGGGAAAGCTGCCAGCAATCGTCGATTACAACATATTCATAACCGGCTTCTTTCATTCCGTTTGATGCCATTGCATCCGCCATTTCCCGGATCATTTTTTCATCCACATTACAGGCAAATTTGTTCCAACTGTTCCAACCCATAGGTGGCGTTTTCGATAAGCCCTCAAACTTCTGCGCATTCAGGCTTACAGAAACGAATAACAGTGCAATAAAAAAAACACTTCTCATAATTAATATTTTAATTTTTCAATTTTATATTTTTCATCTTTTGTAACTGTCTTCCATTCATCTGTTCTAAATGGCACTGCAGGAAATCCTTCTTTATTAAACAGGTTACAATCACTTGCATCACCTATCCATCCAAAATGAACAGCAACTGGGTTCTCTACATTTTCATTGAATAATACTACCGAGTTTCCTTTGATGAATCCCTTGGCAAGATGAAACACCTGGTCTTTTCCTGCAATTTCAAACCCCTTGAGATATCCATATTTTTCAGGGGTATGTAAACCGGTTCCGATATTTTCAAATGAAATAATTACCTGATTGCCTTTTATTTCCATTGACTTATAGGTGGGTCCATTGCAAATCATCTGCCTGTTGTAGATGTTATTGAATGCCAGGGCGGCCAATCTTCTGGCAACTTCTTGTTTGTTTGTAGGGTGAACATCCACTGGATTGCCTATATCAGTAGTTACACACATTCCTGTATTAGATAACGACAATGTCATTGTCTGTGCTTCTCGTAACTCTGCCCAACCACAGCCTTCATTACTATTGCCACTGGTAGTAAAAGTGGCGAGTTGCACAAAATAAAATGGCATAGTGGGGTTATTCCATTTTTGCCTCCAATCGTTTATCAATAAGGGGAATGCTTTTCTGTATTGGTAAGAACGACCAGCATTTGATTCGCCCTGGTACCACAATACTCCCTGGAATGCAAAAGGGATTAAAGGATTTATCATGGCGTTATAACAAAGTGACGGAAGCGAATTCTCGTTGGTAGCTTTTTTGATAGACTCTACCTGGAATTTCCAATCACCACTTAATGAGATAACAGTTTTATCAATACTTAATTTAACATCTGCAGCATCACCATAAATTCCGCCGCCACCACCATTGTCAGCTACTCTTACTGAAATAACGTTTTTCCCTTGTTTTAAAATCCCGGCAGGAATAATGTATCTTCTTTTAGCATTATATTGGTTGGTACTGCCAACTTTAAAACCATTTACAT
>JBARSW010000658.1:0-21015 GCA_049644925.1 Chitinophagaceae bacterium
CGAGCAGGATATATCAATGCCTGTGCTTTTTATTGGTCATGGTTCGCCAATGAATGGCATTGAAAACAATGAGTTCAGTTTGCAATGGGAGAGGACAGCGAAAGAATTACCTATTCCTAAAGCAGTACTGCTTATTTCTGCTCACTGGCTGACTGATGGTACACATATTACTGCAATGGATCACCCAAAAACAATTCATGACTTTGGGGGCTTTCCGCAAGAATTGTTTGATGTACAATATCCTGCACCGGGAAATAGTCTATTGGCTACTGAAACGAAAGAACTCATTAAATCAACGAATGTTGGACTAAATCATGACTGGGGTCTTGATCATGGAGCATGGACGGTA
The DNA here is from genome assembly GCA_049644925.1 of Chitinophagaceae bacterium. GTDB lineage: Bacteria > Bacteroidota > Bacteroidia > Chitinophagales > Chitinophagaceae > JJ008. The sequence goes on from JBARSW010000658.1 coordinate 350, forward strand.
GTGAGAAGAATGTATCCTGAAGCATCTATCCCTGTATTGCAGTTAAGTATCGATTACAGCAAACCGGCAGCATACCATTACAATCTGGCGAAAGAAATTGTAGCCTTACGGAAAAAAGGTGTGTTAATAATCGGGAGTGGTAATATGGTGCATAATCTCCGGATGGTGGCATGGGATAAATTGGATCAACCAGGGTTTGGTTATGACTGGGCAATTGAAATGCATGAATTATTTAAGAATAAAATTCTTGCTGGCGACCACCAGGCTTTGATTAATTATGAATCGCTCAGCAAATCTGCAAAATTGGCAATCCCTACACCCGACCACTATTATCCACTGATATATACACTGGGATTACAGGGTAAAAAGGAAGAACCTATTTTCTTTAATGATAAACTGGTAGCAGGATCGTTGAATATGACTTCCGTTAAGTTTGGATAATTATTAATAATAAAAGCATTTAGAAATTGAGTTGCCTGTTCCTGACTAATCAATTAAATCATATTAAAAAAGTATAATTGGCTTCTTAATGAAAGGTTTCTGCACAGCAGGGACCTTTTGATTTTTCCTTTTTACAATCAAATGTTAACCGGGTAACCATAATTTTTTTGAATAAATTTCCAGAACCCCGTTTGTTTCTGATAAGGGTTAATTATTGATATGATATTTATCTGGTTAACTTTTTTTCTTACTATCAGCATTATTGAAGTGCCTGAAATCATATTTTTTTTAATCATTAATTCGTATCTTTTACTAACTAAAATTATTTGCTCATGAAACACTACCATATCATTTCCAGGCTGGCTATATACTTACTGGCAATTGTACTTTTTGTTTTCGGCGTTTTCCATTTCATGTATCCGAGAGATTTATTGGTTTATGTACCTGAATTTTTACCCCTCGGTATTAAATGGGCTTATTTTGTAGGCGGTGCTTTTATCCTTGTTTCCATTTCTTACCTGACTAATCAGTTTGTGAAAATTTCCAGCTATATACTATTTATTCTACTTGTATTTTTTATTCTGACTATTCACCTGCCAAATTATAATCATGCAGGAGATAAAGAAATGAGGCAATTTGCATTGATTAATATTCTAAAAGATACAGCAATTGCCGCATTCGCTTTACATATTGCTGCAGGAGCATATCATCAGCATTTTCACCTGGAAAACAGTGATTGATCATTACTTTTTTCGTTAGATGCTGAGATTAGTTTTTAGAATCAGCCTTTCCAGAACAGGCAAAGGCTGATTTTGTTTTTTCTTAATTTTATATAAAAGCATTACATGAGCCACATAAGACCCGATGTAGATATTGTGATGGATATTTTAAAAGCTGTATTGATTGAACAACCACTTTCATCTTTTACACAAAGCTTGTTGGTGCAATACCAGGAAAGGGGAAGTTTAAGTAAAAAACAGCTACAAGGTTTATTTGGAAAAGCCTCAAAGATTAAAAGTATTCCATCGGGGAAATTAGCCACCCTGGAAGCAATCATTTTAAAAAGGCCGACTAGAGAAAAGTCTGTGTTACCTGAAACAAAACCTCTTTATATAAAAGATGAGGAAGTCGGTGTACAAATTGAAGCTATTTTAAAAAAATATCCCCAGCATAAACGAATATTGTTTTTTAAATCGAAATATGATAACAATGAATTACTAACTGCCAGTGATATAACTGAATTGCATCGTTTCAATAAGTTGTTGAATTAAACTACATTTTCTTTTTTACTTACCCCACCTAAACGTATTTATTTCAATTCCAGCAAGGTCAAGAACTCTGTCAACAACAGTTTCCGTAACAGCTTCTATTGTTTGTGGCTTACTGTAAAAAGAGGGAGTAGCCGGGCAAATGATTCCGCCTGCTAATGTTATGGTTTCCATATTGCGGATATGTATGAGGTTATATGGTGTTTCCCGAACTACACATATTAGTTTTCTCTTCTCTTTTAATATTACATCTGCTGCCCTGGTAATAAGATCATTTGAAACTCCTGTAGCAATACGGCCTAAAGTTCCCATTGAACAAGGTATAATAATCATCGTATCATATTGTCCGGAACCAGATGCAAACGGAGCTAAAAAATTTGTGGTGATGTAAAATTTAAAATCAATATTCTTCCAGTTTTCATTTCCTAATTCTGTTTTCCAAACTTCTTTTGCATTTTCTGTCATTACAATAGATAGTTCATTCCACTGTGTACTGGCAGCATTTAATTTTTTTAAAAGAGTTTCAGCATAGATGGAACCGCTGGCTCCTGTAATAGCAACAACAATTTTTTTGCTCATAGTTTATGTATAACTCAGTTTCCCAGGAAAAAGTTGATGTAAGTTAAAAGAATTTGTGCAAACGTTTGCATAAGTCAAACTAAGTGTTTTTATGTAAAAAAGGTAATGAATAATGCATTGAGTTTAATCAACTTTTTGTATCATTTGGACATATTCCAGAAATAAGGTATAAAAATGATATAAATCATTTTGTATTATCAAATAAATAACGATATTGCTCTTGAATTTTCATAGGATAAGGTTTAATGGTTAATGGTTTTTGATTATGGCCCCCCGATTTTTATCGGGGGTTCTTTTTTTATACCAAATCCGGCATTTAAATTTTCAAATATTGCACTATAAAAATGTCCCTTCATGAGGGACATTTGAATTAAGTATAGAATTATATTTTTTAAAATCCTTTTGAAGCTTTGGGTACCTGGTTGGGTTTTTGTGAGTTTTCATTTCCCAGGTTTTCCAATATCCAGTTTGTCATTTTACTCCAAAGATGAAAAGTTGTATTGTCCATCTGTCCGCCGATCCCATGGTTTTTATCCGGATAATAAGCACTTTCAAAATCTATATTACTTTTCACCAATGCTTTTATCATTTGCACACTGTTTTGGAAATGAACGTTATCATCAGCAGTTCCGTGTATCAATAAATACTTGCCCTTTATTTTATCGGTAAAATTAATTGGTGAGTTATCATCATAGCCTTTAGGATTTTCTATCGGCGTACGCATATATCTCTCTGTATAAATATTATCATAATACCTCCAGTTAGTAACAGGTGCCACAGATACTGCAGCACTGAATACTTCATTTCCCTTTGTGATGGCCAATGCACTCATAAAACCACCATAACTCCAGCCCCAATGACCGATATTGGATTTATCAACAAAAGACATATTTCCGAAATATTTTGCCGCATCAATCTGGTCTTCGATTTCAAATTTTCCCAATTGCAGATAAGTTTTCTTTTTAAACTCTTCCCCACGATAACCAGTTCCTGTATTGTCAACACTTACAATGATAAATCCTTTTTGAGCAAACAATTGGTGCCAGGAACTTACAGCTCCAAAGCGATTTGCCACCTGTTGAGAGCCCGGCCCACCGTAGTTACAGAATAATACCGGATATTTTTTTGTCGGATCGAAATCTGCAGGTTTCAGCATCCAGCCATTAAGTGTGTCGCCCTTGCTGTTGGGCACCTGTATAAATGATGCCTTTCCATAATTGTACTCTTCAATCTTTGCTTTCAATTTTGCATTTTCATTTACTGTTTTTTCAGTTAAAACACTTATGTCCTTCTTTTTATTTACAGAAATGCTGTTCAGTGTCACGATTTGTGGTGTATTCAGGTCAGAATAAAAATCATAAAACTTTGAAAAGTCCTGATTAAATTCTACCCGGTGCCAGGCTTCGCCTTGTGTAAGCTGGTAAGTTTTTTTACCGGAAAAATCAGTTACAAATGCATTTCTGTCCATTGGTCTTGGATAAGCCATGGTGAAATAAATTCTTTTGTTTGCTTCATCCACTCCATTTACCTCTGTTACTTCATAACTGCCTTTTGTTATTTGAGTTTTTATTTTTCCGTCCATGCTGTACAGGTATAAATGACGGTAACCATTCATTTCACTGGTTAAGAGATAGTTTTTACCATCTTTCAAAAACCACCAGTCATCGTTGATCTCCACAAAATATTTATTTATTTCCTGGTAGAGCAGGTTGCTTACGCCAGTGGAGGGATTGGTTGACAATAACTTCAAATTATTCTGGTAGCGATTCATCCAGTACACAATGAGGTTGTCATCATTATTAGTCCATTTAATACGGGGAATATATATATCGCCCTGCTCATACTGAGCTTTAGCATTTGAACCCTTATTAACATCATAAATAAAAATATCAACCGTTGAGTTGTCATCACCAGCTTTTGGATATTTATATCGATAGTCTTTATTATGTGCATTGTCATACATCGTCATGTTATACTCTTTCACTTTGCTTTCGTCAAAGCGGTAGTATGCGATATAATTTCCTTTCGGGCTCCACTCATAAGCTCTGGAAAATTCAAACTCTTCTTCGTACACCCAGTCACAGTTGCCATTAATAACAAAATTCCATTTACCATCAGTAGTTATTGCCTGGGAAACACCACTTGCAATATCATATATGTATAAGTTGTTTCCTTTTACATAGGCAATTTTGTCTACATCTGGTGAAAGGGTAGGGTGCAACAGTTTCTCACTGTCCAGCTTCGTTAGTTTTTTTGAAGAAACATCATACAGGTAAACAAATGATTTGGAAGAACGGCGGTAAATCGGTTCGTTTCCTTTTTTCAACAATACGATGTTTGGGTTGGACGAACTATTGATTACATCTTCCGGTTGACCGAATGGCTTCCCATTTTCATCCTTCAGATCTTCAAATTTTATTTCAGGGTCTTTACTTAATTGATCAAAATCCGCTCTGACAAATTCACCCCGGAAAGTACCTTTCTTATAAATATCTTCTAAAGTAATTTGTTTTTTTTGTGCCAGTGCCAGTAATGGGAGCAGGAATAGTATTAAAAAGAATTTTCGCATAAATTGAAATTTTGATAGTAAATGTAAAGGAAAGAGGGCAAAAGGAATAACCGTATAAATAAAAAAGGCATCCATTGCCGGATGCCTTCAGATTTTGAGAATTATCTTATTTATTATGTTCAGCCATATCAGGAATTGCTTCAACTTTATACTCTCCTGCATCCAGTTTTTTCTTTGTTTTAGAAAAGGCTTCTAATGTTAGCTGAATATCTTCATCTGTATGAATGGCGGAGGGAATCAACCGGTAAATAATATGTCCCTTTGGTATTACAGGGTAAACAACAATTGAAGCGAAAATGCCATAATTCTCCCTCAGATCCATTACCATAGCAGTAGCTTCTGGCACATCACCTTTCATATAAACCGGAGTAACAACCGAATCTGTTTTGCCAATATCAAATCCTCTTTCTTTTAAGCCACTTTGTAATTTCCGGGCATTACTCCATAATTGGTCTTTATATTCAGGGTGAGTACGAAGTATTTCTAAACGTTTCAGGTTGCCAATTACAAGCGGCATGGGTAAACTCTTGGCAAAAATTTGTGAACGGATATTGTAACGGATATAATCTATTATTTTTTTATCACCGGCAATGAATGCACCGATAGAGGCCATTGATTTGGCAAATGTAGAAAAGTACAGATCAATTTTATCCTGAACAGACTGTTCTTCACCGGCTCCGGCACCTGTTTTTCCAAGGGTGCCAAATCCATGAGCATCATCGACCAACAGACGGAATTCATATTTATCTTTCAGGGCAGCAATTTCTTTCAATTTTCCCTGATCTCCTGCCATTCCAAACACACCTTCAGTGATAACCAAAATACCACCGGCCTTTTGTTTTTCAATCAATGCAGTTGCTCTTTGTATTTGTTTTTCACAGTCTTCTATTTCATTATGCTTGAAAACAAAACGGTGCCCGGGATGTAAGCGGAGACCATCAATAATACAGGCATGACTTTCTGCATCATATACAATCACATCATGACGGCTGCAAAGCACATCAATGATACTTACCATTCCCTGGTAACCATAATTTAAAAGGGCAGCATCTTCTTTCATCACAAATGCAGCCAACTCGATTTCAAGTTGTTCGTGCAGGTTACTGTTACCACTCATCATTCTGGCACCCATTGGGTAGGCAAGCCCGTATTGAGCAGCGCCATCAGCATCTGCTTTTCTTACTTCAGGATGATTGGCTAATCCCAAATAATTATTCAGGCTCCATACAATCATTTCTTTTCCCCTGAATTTCATGCGGCTGCTGATTTCTCCTTCCAACTTTGGGAAAGCAAAATAACCATGTGCCCTTTCGCGGTGCTGGCCAAGCGGGCCGGCATTCTTCAATAATCGTTCAAATAGATCTGCCATAATTATATACAAATTTTAAAAAGTTTATGCACTTTTTTAGTGCCGCAAAGGTAAGGTATTAGCCTTTTCGGTCAAAGCCGGTAGATTAGCAGTCAACTAACATTAGATCAGCCGACAGTATATTTATTTTAACTCTAATATTAAAGCAGTCTTTGCAGGAACGATTATAGAATCATCAATCTTTAATATTTTGCCATTCAGAATGTCAATGCCTGTTTTCTTTGTTTTTATTATCTCGGCAAACCGTTCTGTTTTTATTGTTGTTTCAGCATTGTTCTTGTTAATCAAAACCATTACTGTTTCCTTATCATTGTACCGGCAATAAACATAAGTGCCATGATCGGGAGCAAAATGCATTGTTTTACCAGAATGAATTACTGCTTTATTCTTTCGCCAATTCAAAACCTTTTTTAGGAATTGCTGCATCCGTAACTGGTTTGCTGATAAGTTCTGTTTTGTAAATGTATTTGCCGTGTCTTTTTCCCATCCACCCGGAAAGTCGCTGCGGATTACTCCGTGATGACCAGGGAAACCTGTATTATCAAGCAATACTTCTGTTCCATAATAAAGCTGTGGTATGCCCCGCATGGTTAGTAAGTAAGTGAGGGCAATCTGCATAAGGTCCACGTCTTTATTCAACTGAGTAAAGAGCCTGTCCATATCATGGTTATCGCCAAAAATCAACAAATCATTTGGCCGGTTATAGATAAAGTCATTTGCTAGTGCTTCATATATTTTCACTAATCCTTTGTCCCATGTTTCCGGTTCAGTAAGAGCTTCGGTAAGTTTTACCTGTAATGGGAAATCCATACTGCTTTTCAGGCAATTAGTGTATCCGTCTTTGTTAGTTTGCCCTTGCTGCCAATAAGCAGCAATAGCAGGATTATAAGACCATTCTTCGCCCACAATACTGAACGCAGGGTATTCACTCATAATACGGCAGCTCCATTTCTTTAAAAATTCTTTTTCAGAATAGGGATAGGTGTCCTGTCGAATACCGCTTAATCCCAATGTTTCTATCCACCAGATATTATTTTGAATAAGGTAATTAGCCAGAAAAGGATTTTGGTGATTAAGGTCGGGCATAGAAGTAACAAACCATCCCCGGGTCATTATAATTTTATCATAGTCAGCAGCATAAGGATCCATATTTACGGTGCGGCGATGATTGGTTACTTGTTTAGTTTCTGGAAAGTTTAGCCAGTTTTTATAGGGAAGGTCCTGCATCCACCAGTAATTGGAGCCTGTATGATTGGCAACGCCATCAAAAATCAGTTTCAATCCTTTTTGCCTTGCTTTAACAGCCAGTTCTTTATAATCATCCATTGTGCCGAAGCGAGGATCCACTTTGTAATGATCAGTAATGGCATACCCATGATAGGAATTCCGCCTCATATTATTTTCCAGTAAAGGGGTAGGCCAAATAGCAGTATAACCCATTTCCGCAATATAATCGAGACTTTTAATCATGCCACGAATATCACCTCCATGCCTGCCGCCGCCATCTTTACGGTCTATCGTTGTTTCCAGCATGCCTTTGATAATGTCATTGCTTTTGTCACCGTTTACAAACCGGTCGGGAGTTATCAGGTAAATGACATCTGGAGCAGAAAATCCTTTCATTTCTCTGGGTTTAAAACTCCGGGGCAACAGGCTGAATGATTGTGAACAGGTCAGCTCATTCTCTTTTCTAAACTGTATATCAAAACTTCCAGGCTTTGTATTTTTTGCAATCAGCAAATCAAGGAACAGGTAGTTCTTGCTATCTGCCTTGTTTATTTTTTTGATAACAACACCGGGATATTTTATTTGTGGAGTTAGTTCACTTATATTTTCTCCATATACAAGCAACTGCAGGTTCTGATCTTTCATGCCTACCCACCAGTTCATGGGTTCTATTCTTTTTATTTGCGAAAAAGCCGATAGTTGAACAAGGACAAATATTAGAAGTAGAAGTATCCCTTTATACATATGATTATTTTTTCTTTCATTAAAGAAGTTACACCTTTAAATTAAAGACCTAATACATCCTTCATACCAAAAAAGCCTTTTTTATTCTGTATAAATTCAGCAGCCAATACTGCGCCTGTTGCAAAACCAGTCCGGTTATGCGCTGTATGCACAATTTCAATATTGTCAATTACAGAGGAATATTTGACACTATGTGTGCCGGGGGCAGGATCAACCCGCTGACTGATTATTTCCAGGTCTTCTGGGTTATCACTCAATTCATTTAACCATTGTTTTTTTCTATGCACCATTCCCAGAATCTGTTCAGCAAGAGTAATGGCTGTGCCACTCGGGGCATCTTTTTTCTGGGTATGATGGGTTTCTTCCAATATCACTTCATATTCTTTATGAGGTGCCATTAATGATGCCAGTTTTTTATTTACTTCAAAGAAAATATTAACACCAACACTGTAATTACTGGAGTAGATGAATGCTCCGTTTTTTTCCGTGCAAAGGTTTTTCATTTCTTCCAGTTTGTCTGTCCAACCGGTGGAACCACAAATAACCGGTATATTGAATTCAAGACATTTTTTTACATTGTCAAATGCACTGTGGGGAGAAGTGAATTCAATGACTGCATCTGTCTGAGCAAGGTTTTCTTGAGTAAACTCATGCATGTTGGGCAGATCAATTTTTAAAACAATTTCATGTCCGCGGTGCAACGCAACTTCCTCAATAGCTTTTCCCATTTTCCCATAGCCAATTAATGCAAGTTTCATCTTATAATTTTTTAAAAGGTAATGTCCGGTTTGAAAATAAACAGGGCAAATAATATTCAGCAAATGTAAATATTTATGAATTGAACTGTTTATATTGCCAGAAAGGATTGACTATTTACCAATCTTTAAAATAAGACTGAGTCCGTTTGTTTTAGCAAGGTCACTATATCCTGGTTTGAAACGAAAACTCAGGTCAGGGGTTACATCAAAACTTTTAAGATGAGCATCCACCGTGGCATCTACTACATTCAATCCCCACAGTGCCAGGAAAAAAAGGGCACTATAATCAATGTCCCGCCGGAACTGGTTTCGGTAAAACCGTAGCGATTCTTCGCTGAGTGGTTTTAGATTTTCTTTTATTTGAGAATATAAAGTGGAGTCTGTACGAAAAACCCGCATATTATATTTTACTTTATAGGCAAAACGGGTATTATTATAATTTCCCAGGTTATAAAAAAAAATTCCTGCACAGGTTCCAAGGGCTCCATAAACGATGGGCAGTTTCCAGTATTTTTTATTATATATCTGTCCAAGACCGGGAAGTATAGCCGAACGGATTGCTGCAATTTTAGGACTATATACTTTGGAAAGTGAGTCGTACCTTGAAAGAGGTTTCTTAGCTGCGGGTAATGTTGTATCAGCCGCATTTTCATTTGAAATTTTTTCCTGTGCAAATGATATTGAACAAGAAAAAATCAACATTAATAAAATAATCAGAATCCTTTTATAGTCGTAATTTTTTTTAAACATGTTATTACTTCACTTCAGCGATTGAAAATTTTAATCAAGTGGTGCATCCATCAACCGGAGAATATTATTTAGTTCTTCCTGGGAATAATATTCAATACTGATCTGGCCGCTCCCGTTACGGCTATGCCTGATCTTTACCCGGGTGCTGAAATGAGATGCTAATTTATCCTCTATTCGCTGATATGCAGCAGGAAGGCTACTTTTTGAGTGTTTTTTAACACCACCACCTTGTTTATAAAGATTCCGCACCAATGCTTCAGTTTGTCTAACAGAAAGGCCTTTGTCTTTTATTTCTTTGAAGATGAAAAGTTGTTTGTCTATTGTGTCCACATTAATCAAAGCCCTTGCATGTCCCATGCTCAAATCACCATTTCGTACGGCTAATTGTATGTCGGGGGGTAGTTTTAAAAGCCGGATAAAATTAGCCACGGTACTTCTGTCTTTTCCCATTCTTTCTGCTACCTGTTCCTGTGTATAATCCAGTTCTTCCATCATCCTTTTGTAACTCAGGGAAATTTCCATAGCATTCAGGTCTTCCCGTTGCAGGTTTTCAAGAAGGGCCAGTTCGAGTAATTGTGAGTCATTGGCCTGTCTTAAATACGCCGGAATATCTGTAAGTCCAGCCAGTTTTGCTGCTCTTAATCTTCTTTCACCTGAAATTAACCTGTATTTACCAGAAGGTAATTTTGAAACAGTTATGGGTTGAATAATATCATGCAATTTGATAGAATCTGCTAATTCTTTTAAAGATATTTCGTCAAAATCCTTTCTTGGTTGTTTTGGATTAGCTTCAATGTCATCAATAGAAATGCGGTTGGTACCGGTTACATTTTCAACAACTGCAGATTTTAAGTGGCCGCTGTTTGTTTTCAGATCAGTATCGATGCTTTCTAATAAAGAACGGATTCCTTTACCGAGCAATTCTTTATTTTGTTTGGGATTGGTCATTTTTTTAATAAAGTTTAAGGTTAAAGGTTTAAGGTGATTGGCATTTGTCAATTATCCTAATTCTTCAGCCTCATATTTCCATTATTCTTTCATCATTTTTAATCTTTGTCATATCATTCTTCTGCAAAATCTCTTTGGCAAGATTGAGATAATTTATAGAACCTTTACTTGCAGCATCATAAAGAATTACTGGTTTGCCTGCACTGGGGGCTTCTGCTAATTTTGAATTCCGGTGTATGATAGTACTGAAAACCATATCTTCAAAATGACGGCGTACCTCGCTGACAACCTGGTTGCAAAGTCGAAGGCGTCCATCATACATTGTCATTAAGATTCCTTCAATCACTAAAGCGGTATTCAACCTGCTTTGAACAATTTTTATTGTGTTCAATAATTTGCCCAAACCTTCCAGTGCAAAAAATTCACATTGAACCGGTACCACAACAGCATCGGCAGCTGTAAGTGCATTAACAGTAATAAGACCAAGAGAAGGGGAGCAATCTATTATAATAAAATCATAATCATTCCTGATAGTCTCCAGCAAACTTTTTAATACCATTTCACGATTCGGGTAATTGATCATCTCAATTTCTGCTCCTACAAGGTCTATATGTGAAGGAATCAGGTCTAGATTTGGAATCTCCGTTTTTAATATTACATCTTTTGCTTTTGCATGGTTCACCATACAATCGTAAAGGCTCTGTGTAATATTATGCAGGTCAAACCCAACTCCAGTTGTACTGTTAGCCTGTGGATCGCCATCTACTAATAAAGTTCTGTATTCCAGCACTCCGAGGCTAGCTGCCAGGTTGATGGCGGTTGTTGTTTTGCCAACTCCTCCTTTTTGATTTGCTACACCGATGATTCTTGCCATTTTGCCGATAACTCCTTGTAAGTGATTAATTGTTTGTAGTAAAATTGCCGTCTGAAACTTAGAACACAAAATTAAGTTTTGCCCAAAAATGGAACATTCTGGCAAAAATAAGTGTTAAGCAAAACATTAGCTGTATTGTTTCACCGGTTAATTTTGAAAAACATATATGCGTAACTCTCCATTTTGGTTCATTTTCATCGGATTTGCTTTATTACTTGATTTTTATTTCTTCCAGGCTTTAAAAGTGGTGGCTCAGGCTGCTTCACCCCGGACTAAAACAATCATTTTCAGCAGCTATTGGATACTTTCAGTAACTGCAATTCTTATACTGTTATTGTTGCCATATCTGCATTTTGAAAGGCAGGCAAAATTTGCCCGTACTACCATTTTTGCCATTATAGCGGGTTTGTTTTTTGCAAAACTGGTGGCTTCTTTTTTCTTTATCCTGGATGACATCCGCCGTCTTTTACAATGGGCTGCCGGAAAAATATTTTTCAGGAACAAAGTGACTGATACATTACCAGTGGATGATACTATTTCCCGGTCAGCATTTTTAAGCTGGGCCGGAATGTTGATGGGTGGAGGTTTGTTTGGTACATTAATTTATGGGTTTGGTAATAAATACCGCTACCAGTTAAAACGTTTAAAGCTTTCCTATGAAAACCTGCCAAAGTCTTTCAGTGGCTTAAAAATTATACATATTTCGGATATACATTCCGGAAGTTTTACCAATAAGGATGCTGTGATGAAAGGAGTTTATATGATAATGAAGGAAAATCCTGATTTGATACTTTTTACCGGTGACCTTGTGAATAATACCGCTGATGAAATGAATGATTATATGGAGGTATTTGATAAGCTTAAAGCCCCATTGGGAGTATATTCTGTTTTAGGGAATCATGATTACGGGGACTATGTAAACTGGGATAGTTTAGAAGAGAAAAAAGCTAACCTTGAAAGATTAAAAAAGACGCATAAAGAATTGGGCTGGCAACTATTAATGAATGAGCATGTAGTGTTGGAAAAAGGGGCAGATCAGATTGCAATTTTAGGTATTGAAAACTGGAGTGCAAAAGCGAGGTTTCCCAAATATGGTGATTTGACAAAGGCTTACAAAGGGGCCTCATCTTATCCTTTTAAAATATTATTAAGTCATGATCCTTCACATTGGAAAGGAGAGGTACTTGAATCATATCCGGATATAGACCTGATGCTGGCTGGCCATACTCATGGTATGCAGTTTGGGGTTGAAATACCCGGAATTAAATGGAGCCCGGTACAATATGTCTACAAAGAATGGGCTGGTTTATATGAAACAGCCTCGCAAAAACTATATGTAAACAGGGGTTTTGGCTTTATTGGTTATCCGGGCAGAGTCGGTATTTTACCTGAAATCACTGTTATTGAGCTTTCCTGATTGTTTTTCTGGGTGTATCTCAATATTTTGGAGGCTCCGTCGTTAATTTCCTGTAAATGTGGGGTTAAACTTTTTTTTGAATTGATAGTCAATAGACTACCGCAAGTTTAATTGCAAAATACAACTGCCGATGCTGAAAAACTGGTTCATTCTTTTGGTCTTTCTGTTACAAGTTGCTGTTGCCTCTTCACAAAAAAATGTGGCTGACACGGCTATTGCCCCGGCAGACGATTTCAACGTTATAGATACCAGTATAAATTATGAAGAACTTTTCAGAGATTTTGATGCCTTTATGGACTCAATTTTAACACCAAGAAGCTACTTTTTATCCAGCTTAACAATTGGAAAAGGATTTTACAATTTTGAAGGGAAAAGTAGTTTTTTGATTGAATCATCTAAAAAGCTTACTTACTCGCCAACGCTTGGATATTATCATAAATCTGGATTGGGCATTACCACAAATGGTTATATAGTGGATGATGGGAAAAATATGAATCTATACCAGGTAGCAATCTCTCCTTCTTATGATTTTTTAAAGGATAAGAAATTTGCTACAGGGATTTCTTACACCCGTTATATTACCAAAGATTCTTTGCCTTTTTATACAACGCCTCTTAAAAATGATATTTATGCATATTTTACCTATAGAAAATGGTGGATTCGCCCCATGCTGGCGTTGAGTTATGGATGGGGTAGCCGTACAGATTTTGAACAGCGGGAAATACTAATACAGGATTTACGTTTGCGAAGAAGAGGCTTCACTTATATAAATACAGAAGAGAAAGTAAGTGACTTTTCGTTGTCTGCATCAGTCCGTCATGATTTTTATTGGCTGGATATTTTTAATTTTAAAGACCACATCCGGTTTACACCTCAATTTACTTTTACCAGTGGAACACAAAAATTCGGGTTCAACCAGAGTTCCAGCACTTATGCGACTTCCGTTCGCAATAATAATAGTGTTATTTATAATACAGATAACTTATACCTGGATGATGAACTTAAGTTTCAGCCTTTATCTCTTACACTTTGTCTGAGAGGTGAGTATTCAATCGGTAAATTTTTTATTCAGCCTCAGTTTACCATGGATTATTATCTTCCAGTTTCAACAGAAAGGTTCAATGCCTTTTTTTCGATGACAGCAGGACTTATTTTCTGATTTTTGAAAATCTTCACATTCTTACAGCAATAGATTGTTCCATTTAATGTTATTTATAAAATCTCGAAGTCGTTAATAAAATTTAACAGGCTGGTTTAATGACTGGCATTATAGTTGAAAATTTTTAAAGTCATTTAACCGTTCATTAAATAAATAAAAAAGTATAGTCATGAAAACAAAAATCCTTCCGCTGTTAGCAGTATTATTTATCAGTCAGGCTGTAATGGGCCAGTTTCATATTGGTGTAAAAGGTGGTGCTAATATTACCAAAGTGAATGGAAAATCATTTAAAGATGAATTCCGCTATGGGTATCACCTGGGTGGCTTTATGGAAGTAAGAATGGGCAATAAGTTAGTATTACAGCCTGAAGTGTTATTTAACCAGTATTCAAGCAGGTTAGACAGCAACTTTTCTCATGTTTACCAGGATGTATTCAATGGGAATTCAAATATCAAGCTCAACTACCTTTCCATACCTATAGTTTTAAACTATAAATTATTAGGAAGTTTTCTTTCACTTCAGGCAGGACCTCAGTTCGGAGTATTGATTGACCAGAGCAAGACAACACTTCAAAATGGAGGTGATGCTTTTAAAAAAGGAGATTTTTCCATGTTGGCGGGTGTGCAGGTTAAATTAGCAAATATCCGGGTGAATGGCCGGTATGCAATCGGGTTAAATAATATCAGCGATATAACTGACGATGGCAAGTGGAAAAACCAGGGATTTCAGTTATCTGTTGGATTAGCTTTATAGAACTATGAAAAATTTGATAAAATCAAGCCTTCCTGACCGGGAAGGCTTTTTTTGTAAAAATCTGACAATCAGTAACCTGATTTGGCAGACTTTAATTGACAGGCATGAATCTTGGCAATTCTGATTTCTGTTTATACTTTAGCCTTTCATCCGCAAATAAAAATAAGGGGTGACAGATTGACTTAAGATTACTACTATGAAATTTGATAATTTATTATTGCCCTCAGAAGACGACATGGATTTTTTACCCATTATTCCATTAAATGAATCGGACCAGGAAGACCCAAATGGTGTTTTAATTCCTGATGAACTTGGTTTGTTACCTCTTCGCAATACTGTGTTATTTCCGGGTGTTGTTTTGCCTATTACCGTAGGCCGCGACAAAAGTATTAAGGCCGTAAATGATGCTTATAAGGGAGATAAGCTGATAGGTGTTATTGCACAAAAAGACAGTAATATAGAAGATCCGGCTGTTAAAGACCTGGAGGAAGTAGGAACAGTTGCAAAGATTGTGAAGCTGATTAAAATGCCAGAAGGGGGCACTACTATCATCATCCAGGGGAAAAGCAGGTTTTTGATCGAATCAATTATTGAAGAAGACCCATATTTCAAAGCTAAAATAAAAAAACTGGATGAGGAGGAGTCTCCCAAAGATGCCGATTTTGATGCCTATGTTTCTAACATAAAAGACCTGGCAGCAGAAATAATTCAGTTGTCTCCCAATATTCCTACGGAGGCATCCATCATTCTTAAGAATATTGAAAATCCTGCTTTTCTGATACATTTTGTATCCAGCAATCTGAATACGGAAATTAAGGATAAGCAACGTTTATTAAAGCTTGATCATATCCGGGAAAGAGCAGACCTGCTCATGCAACTACTGCAAAAAGAATTACAGTTTGCCGAGCTGAAAAATAAAGTAACCACAAAAACCAGGACTGAAATAGATAAGCAGCAGCGGGAATACTTTCTTCAGCAACAAATGAAAAGTATAAAGGATGAGCTTGGTGGTGATAGTAATTCGCAGGAGATAAAAGAAATGCAGAAAAAAGCAGAGGCAAAAAAATGGCCTGCTGTCGCAAAAGAAATGTTTAAAAAGGGTATTGAGAAACTGGAAAGGATGCACCCAAGTACACCGGATTTTTCTGTGGTGTATAATCACCTGGACCTGATGCTTGACCTGCCCTGGGAAGAATATACCGAAGATCATTATGACCTGAAAAAAGCAAGAAAAACACTGGATGCCGATCATTATGGAATGAATAAAATAAAGGAAAGGATTCTTGAATACCTGGCAGTATTGAAATTGAAAGGCGATATGAAAAGTCCGATCCTATGTTTTGTAGGCCCTCCGGGAATTGGTAAAACATCTTTAGGCCGGAGTATCGCTTCTGCCATTGGCAGAAAATATGTTAGGCTTAGCCTTGGTGGTCTGCATGATGAAAGTGAAATAAGAGGGCATCGTAAGACTTATATTGGTGCTATGCCGGGCAGGATCTTACAATCAATCAGGAAAGTAAAATCATCGAACCCGGTTATGATATTGGATGAGGTTGATAAAGTTGGAAGTGATTTCCGGGGAGACCCTTCATCCGCACTATTGGAAGTATTGGACCCGGAACAAAATCATACTTTCTACGATAATTATTTAGAATCGGAGTATGATCTGAGCAAAGTATTATTTATTGCCACAGCAAATAATTTTCAGAATATTCAACCGGCATTGCGTGACAGGCTGGAAGTAATAGACCTCAGTGGTTATGCAGTGGAGGAAAAAATTGAAATTGCTAAACGTCACCTGTTGCCAAAGCAAAAAGAATTACATGGATTAAAGAGTACCAACTTTAAAGTAAGTGACAAAGTACTGGAAAAAATTATTCAGGACTATACAAGAGAAAGTGGTGTAAGGGAACTGGACCGTCAATTGGCATCCATTATGAGATACCAGGCTAAAGAGATGGTGATGCGGGATAAAATTAAAGAGACACTAACGGCAGATGATGTTGAAAAAATACTGGGAAAACCAAGATACAGCAACGACATTTACAAAACAGCAAATATGGCCGGTGTAGCTGTTGGACTTGCCTGGACTTATGTAGGTGGTGATATTCTTTTTATTGAAGTAAGCCTGAGTGATGGTAAAGGAGAATTACGACTGACCGGTAACCTCGGCAATGTAATGAAAGAAAGTGCCAGTACTGCATTGACTTACCTGCAATCCAATACAAAGAAATACAAACTGGATGGAAAACTTTTTGAGAAGAAAAATATACATATACATGTTCCGGAAGGGGCTGTGCCAAAAGATGGACCAAGTGCCGGTATTACTATGATGACGGCCATAGCTTCTGCTTTAACAGGTAAAAGAGTAAAACCATTTCTGGCCATGACCGGCGAAATAACCCTGCGGGGACAGGTGTTGCCGGTTGGTGGAATTAAAGAGAAAGTATTGGCAGCCAAAAGAGCCGGTTTGAAAGAACTTATCCTTTGCTGGCAAAATGAAAAAGATGTTCAGGAAATAGAATCAGACTATATCAAAGGAATTAAATTTCATTATGTAAAAACAATGAGCCAGGTATTGGAATTAGCATTGGTTTAATGAAAAGACTCTATAACTGAAAATCCCTTCCACATTACCGGAGGGATTTTCTTTTTAGTAAAAGACTACTTTCGTGGTTGATGTATGGCAGGGTTACAATATTATTAATTTTAATTGGCATAAATACAAATGCCCAAACCCTTGGCGGTAATTCAGTCTTCAACTTTCTTAAACTTTCTAATAATCCACAATTGACAGCATTGGGTGGTGTAAATGTTTCTCAAAATAGCAATGATATTGGACTTGCATTCAATAATCCAGCTTTACTGAGGCCAGTGATGCATACACAGATGAATGCAGTATTTAATAGCTTTTATGCTGATACAAAAGTCTTTCACTTGTCAATGGGTTTTCGGAATGAAAAACTGAATACAAATTTTCTATGGGGGTTGAATTACTTCAACTATGGTAGCACCAATGAAACAGATGCTGCTGGAAATATGATGGGAAAATTCAGACCGGTTGATTATGTACTGCAGGTATCAGCCTCCAGAAGTTATCTTACCAAATGGAATTATGGGACCACGTTGAAATTCATAAATTCCAATTATGGTCAATATCAATCTAATGGATTAGCAATGGATGCTGGTGTTTTGTTTTCTGATTCTTCAAAATTATTTACTGCATCTGTTCTGGTAAAAAACCTTGGATTTCAGTTAAAAAAATATGATGGATCTGCTCCGGATGACCTGCCCTTTGATTTACAAATCGGTTTTACAAGACGGTTAGAAAAAGCTCCGATGAGTTTTTCAGTTACTGCACAGCGGGTACATCAATTTGATGTTATATATAATGACACTTCTTTCAACAATGAAAATGGATATCCCAATAGCGGTAAAAAGAAATTTTCAATAGACAAACTGATAAATCATTTTGTGTTAGCTACTACAGTCTTTCTTGGTGACCGTGTAGAATTGATTGCCGGGTATAATTTTCTTCGGCGTAAAGAATTGAATATTGGAAATGCTGGCAATGGTTTTAATGGGTTTTCACTTGGAGCTGGTGTTATGCTTGGTAAATTAAATATCAGGTATGCAAGAGCTTACTACCAGTCAAATTCAGCAATGAACCAGTTTGGACTAAACCTGAAACTGAATGAATATTTTGGATTGGGAAAATTTGGAAAACAAATTGGCTGGTGAAACTAGCTGATGAGCTTATAAATCTCAAACGCTTCAGCGAATTCACTATTACATTGAACGCCTCTAACTTTGGCCAAAGACCGTATAAAATCTTCCTGCATATAATTTCGCTGTGACTGAGACTGATAGGCTTTCAAAGCGGTAGTTTTTTTTGTCAGTTCAGATGCTGAGAGCCGGATAAAGAAATTGGTTTTGAAGCTGTAATTATTCCAGGGTAGCTCATACCCTGCGAAAGTAGTATTTTTAAAAGCCCGCAGTCCTTCCTGGTTAATTACCTGGTGATCCTGGTGAACATCGGATGAGGCAGGAAGAAAAACAATGTCCGGATTTAGTTGCTTATTCAATTGCAGGAGTTCTTCTAGAATTCTTTGCCTGGATTGAGGCAGTTCTCTTACTTCGTAATTAAAAAGTATCAGGTTAGATGGTTTAATTCCCAATATAGCTGTCGCTGTTTTGCATTCATTTGGTAATGTATCAGGCGGCAAGTTGGCCGGTAATGATTTGGAGCAAAGACAGAAAGCAGCATAATAAACTTCCTTTCCTTCCGCACAAAACCTGGCGATAGTGCCACCGCAACCCAACTCACCATCGTCGGTGTGTGGGGCTAGTATCAGAATTTTTTGTGCTTCTATCATTTAACTCAAAAGTAAACATTAAAACCAATAAAATTACTCTGCAAGAAAGCTGGAAGAATCTTTCAGCAAAGGCATCTGCTGACCGAACTGTGAATTAAGTATTATCCTGAATTGATTTATGTTTGATTGACCTTTATAGAATCCGGTGTAATTGCTGTCTGGAAAGTAAACTGCATTCAGATTCATGAAATGATATTTTTTATCAACAGAATCTTTGAACTCTCTGAACCCATGGTCACCCATAAGAATAATGATAGGAGGAGTTTTTGATGATGTTAAAATCTGGTCAATCAGCTCCAGGTATTTTTTATTTGAGTATTCGAGATAACCTAGGAATGCACTTTTATCAGAACTGTGTTCTTCTGTAAGTTGTAAATACGGGGTTTGATTGCCTTTGCTGTCAAAATAATAGGGGTGATGCGGCATCATCAGGTGAGTATAAGTGAATTTGGGTTTTTCGGTATTTTTTGATGCGTTCTTTATTGTTAAAGAAAAAAGCTTGTTATTGTTATTAAGGTCAAGATTTCGCAGTTGCTTAATGCTGGATTCAAGTTTAAAAGTAGTGACTAAGTGGTATCCAAGGTTCCGGATAAGCCTGTTTGTAAATGTCTGTGAAGTGATGAGTTTTGTTTTCCTGGGTAGAAAAGTTGGGGTGGTTAAAGCAGGTTGTTTATTAATATCGAAAATTGAATAATTAAATACCTCGTATTCATTTGAAGTAAAAAATTTAATGGTTCTGCAATTTCTCAGGATTTTGTTACAAATTGAAATGTCATGTTTATTCTGGTTACTTCCAACAAGCCCATCTATGTAATCTAAATTAAGCATCGAAGAAATAGAATACTGTGTAAAATTGTAATTACTGACACTGCTGTCGATAACATGGAATCCTCTTTTAGCAAGTTTGCCTTCAAATATAGAATTGTCATAATTGAAAAGATCCCTGAGTTCAATTTTGCCGGGATAGCCGTCTGCTATAATGAGATACACATCTGGTTTTTTGCAATTCTCACAGGCGTTAAATACTTCAACATTTGTGGGAGCTACATTTTGTTTTCTATTTGTTTTCACTAATAAATTGACCGTATCAATCAATAGTAATATTAATAGCAAGATATTCAAATAGTAGGTAGTCCGGATAAAAGATTTTTTACTTCTGTAAAGAAATACAATTAAGAATATAAACAAAATAATTGTTGCCGGAAGTATAAAGCTGTAACGGGTTATCAGTGAGTCGGAGAAAGTCTTCTTTAATAAATCATGAACAGGACCAAAGAAAAATTGGAAACATATCATGGAAAATGCAAGCAAATTGGCCTTATAGAAATTTTTATAGAATAGCCAGGAAAAGAATGAAAGCAGAATAGAAATACCTATAGAAAATAATCCAAGTATTAAAGCATCTCTAAATTGAATCAGATCATAGATTTCAG
>JBARSW010000659.1:0-3521 GCA_049644925.1 Chitinophagaceae bacterium
CAAAGGGGCATTGTTGAGCTTTGCCGTTTTTCCATTAACGGTGCGATAGACATTAAACGACAAATCATTGTTTTCTGTACCAAGCAAACGCCAGCTTACAAATACTTTTCCGTTACCATTGCTGACCGCATACACACCCCGGGTTAGATATTCCATTTGGTATTGTGCATATGCCGAATGCACTATTAATACAAAAAGGGCAAAGAATAGAATATTTTTTCTCATAAAAGTTATTATTATTGTTTTAGACGTTCCTGTTCTTCAATACTTGCTTCCGGCTTCTTTTTTTCTTCCGGCTTAGAAGAAACCTCAATGATAGTGTTTATAAATTTCCATCCTTTGGTAAACTCCATAGTACCCAGGGTATTAGCTGATAGAAATGAATTGATGAACTGGAAATTTTCAATTTGTGAATTAAGCAACCCATTCACTTCGAAGGCTTTTTGTGCATTAGTAATCCTTACATTTTGTATAAAGAAATTCCTGGCAGAGGGAATTCCCTTTTCTACCGGGCTTACTTTTTGCAACATGGCTTTCCAGTGCTGTGGTATAGAATCATAATTGTACCCTTTGGGCAACTCACTATAACTGTAGGCCGGGTACCAATTCAAGTTAAACTGATAAGCATTCCGGACAGAATCAAGCACGGAGTTAACAAAATACACATATTCTACTGTTCCACCTCTTGTGGTTGCCGACTTAATTCTTAATCCGTTATCTGTATGTTTTGCAAAAAGGTCAGTACAATAAATATGCCTGATACTTCCCGAAGTTTCACTGCCGAGAGTAACCAATCCGGCACCTCTCCTGGCAATACATTTACGGATTACAATATATTCTGTTGGTCTGTTTACCCGAAGTCCATCCCAGTCTCTGCCCGCCTTTAAACAAAAATTATCATCATTACAATCAATGTCACAGTTTTGAATTAAAGTCCAGGAGGATGAATCAATATCAATACCATCCGTGCTGGGGCCACTGCCATCTTCATTATTCTTAATAGTTACTCCATCAACTGTCATTTGTTTTGAGTATAATAATTGAATAGTCCAAAACCCGGCATTTTTAAAAATCAAATCTTTAATAGTAATATTTTCTGCATTCTGTACCAAAACAGTTCTAACCCTTTTGGCATCGTAATCAACAATCCAGCGAAGACCTTTTTTATCGTACTCTTTACGCATTTCCCAATACAGATCCCAACAGAATTTTCCCCTGGCATTCACTACTCCATTTCCGGTTAATGCTGCATTTTTTACACCAATCAGATTAATTAAAGCGGCAGGCCAGGTAGTTTCTATACCGGCAATACGACTTTCCATTTCAGGATAATCCGAAAACTTCTGTGACCCTAATATCAACACCCCTTTATCTATTCGCAACTGAACATTACTTTTAATAAAAATACTGCCGGTTACATAAGTACCGGGTTTAAAGGTTACAATACCACCACCCTTCTTTGCACATTCATCAATTGCTTTTTGTATTGATTTTGTATTTACGGTTACTGTATCACTTACCGCACCATAATCATTAGCAACAAATACTTTTTTTCCTGAGGGAAAAGACTTAGCCCCCACATTCTTAACCCAGGGCAATACCGGAATAGTCTGTGCAGAAGCTAAATATCCTGATAAAAAAAGTAACGTTAATAAAATGGTAGGTCTGAATTTAATCGTCATCATTGTTTTAATATTTTCCGTGTTATAAAAGAGTTTTTAACCTGCACTTTCAGGAAATAAATTCCCGGTAGTAAATTATCTCCCAATTCAATTACATCCCTGCCCTGTCCATTCAAAATATTTTTTCCCTGCAAATCAAAAATACTATAGGAAAATCTGGTATTCAGCTTCACTATAATTTTTTTGGAAAAAGGATTCGGGAAAACTTCCAAAGAAAAACCAGCTATTGAAAAATCATTTGTCCCTGTCACCACACCAGTTCCTGTCAATTTAATATTCGGTTTTGGAGGAGGCAACATCCCTTCTCCCAGATAAAATCCGGGATGCGGGGGCTGATTATAAACTGCATTTTGCCAGGCGATCGCCAGGCGATATTGCGGATCATGCATAAGTGTATATAATCTGTAATTAGTAGGGTTTACTGTTGTATAAATATTCAAGAACAGGTTGTCACCACTGCGTAAAATAATTTCTTCACGCCAATCACCTAATATATCTGCTGTTAAACAAGGATTTTTTTTTGTTGAATTATTGGAAGCCCCTGAACCTAAACCAGCCTGGTAAAGTGTTAATAAACGGGTTGCACTATTATTGGTATAATCCCATTTGTCTAATACATCCCCATCCAGTATTTCCCTTAATAAGTCTCCATCCCACCACACAGCATGATTGACACTTGGCCTTGAGGGGCCAATCGAATCTCCTTTACAATTATAAAGATTGTTAGTTCCCCAACATTCGTATCCTTTATAACGTGGATCAATATCTCCTGCCAATGCCCTGCCTACATCACCGGTAGTATTTATTCCCCATAGAGACTGGCCTGTTGCTGCATCAATCATTCGCAATCCCTTCCCGGCATATTTTGCTGGTTCTTCATAACATTGCCATAATTCCAATCCCGGACGATCAGGATCCATATCGGTCATATGCAGCGCATCGCCATGTCCTAATCCGTTGGTGAAAAAGCCGGTGCCATCATAATTAACAGCACTTGAACCGTTGTATATTTCATCTTTTCCATCGCCATTGGCATCACCTACTGTCATCTGGTGATTTCCCATACCGGCGTAATTTCCATAGCCACTGTTATTACTGTCAAAAATCCATCGTTGCACAAGCTGACCATTTGTAAAATCCCATGCACTGCGAACAAGTCTTGTATAATAACCACGACCAAAAATCATACTTGGTTTTATACCATCGAGATAAGCAACACATGCTAAGAAACGGTCCACCCTGTTGCCATAATTATCACCCCAGCTACTAACTGTTCCCCTTGCAGGTGTATAATTTTTTGTATCCATTGCAATACCTGTAAGCCCGTTAAAAACAGTCAGAAATTCCGGGCCGGAGAGGATATAACCCGAACTGTTACGATAGTCTGCTAATGCATCGCCAATAATTGTACCTCCGCCATCTTTTGTACCATCTGCCGTTTTACAGGCAACTTCAGCTTTGCCATCGCTATCAAAATCGTAAACGAGAAATTGTGTATAATGAGCCCCGGCTCTTATGTTTTTACCAAGATCAATTCTCCATAACCTTGTACCATTTAATTTATAGGCATCCAGAAAAACATTTCCTGTGTAGCCACTTTGAGAATTGTCTTTTGAGTTGGTAGGATCCCATTTCAACACAATTTCATACTCCCAATCTCCATCCAGATCACCAACACTTGCATCATTAGCCGTGTAGGTATATGCCACTGCATCAGGTGTAGTTCCTCCTGCGGGCGGCTGCAATGGAATCTGAAAATACTGTTGCAACCTTACAGAAGTCTCCGTGTTAGTGGTTTCTTCAATTCCATTAATTACTGCTTTTACTATATACTTCCCA
>JBARSW010000660.1:0-2905 GCA_049644925.1 Chitinophagaceae bacterium
TTCAAATCATTGAAGGATTCTTTTTACTTTTAATAAACAATAATTGATAATGGCCAACTCTTCAAATAAAAATCTTCAAACAGAAGTGGATGCCTGCTATTTGTATAGCAAGTTAGCAGATGTAGAACCCGATGCAACGGTTGCAAGTGTTTTCCGCCAAATGAGTGCAATTGAAAAAAGCCATGCAGAGGCATTTCTGAAAAAAATAAATCCTGATTCGGTTATTTCATTTCCACCACCATCTTTCCGGGCTAAAGCACTTAATACAATTGGTAAAGTTTTTGGTTACGATTATGTGCTGGGCGTATTGATGGATACTGAAAAAAGCATTTCTACGGCTGTAATTGCAGCCAAAAATAAAAACCAATTACCCATAACAGGCACCGAAACGAATCATGTAAAAATTCTAAGGTCGCTTTTAGAAAATGAGTCAAAAGTTACGGGAAGCAATGTGGCAAAGTTTGAAAGCAAGCACCGCTCTGTTGGCGGCAATGCTTTAAGAGCAGCAGTTTTGGGTGGCAATGATGGTTTAGTTTCCAACTTTAGTTTGGTGATGGGAATTGCCGGCGCAACAGCTGGCGGCGCAGGTGTTTTATTAGCTGGTGTTGCAGGATTATTAGCTGGTGCATTATCAATGGCTTTGGGTGAATGGATTTCTGTAAAAAGTTCGCAGGAATTGCATGAGAACCAGATGCAGTTGGAAATGGATGAACTGGAAACCAATCCTGAAGGAGAACAAAAAGAGCTGGCATTAATTTATATGGCCAAAGGCATACCTGAAGACCAGGCCAATGAAATGGCTGCTGAAATTATGCTGGATAAAAATCATGCACACGAAATATTGGTAAAGGAAGAATTAGGCATCAATGCAGAAGAACTGAAGGGCTCTGCAATGGAGGCCGCCATTTATTCATTTATACTTTTTGCAATTGGTGCAGTAATTCCTGTTATTCCTTTTATGATCACATCGGGTACAACGGCAATAATTATTAGTGTTATCAGTAGTGCTGCTGGTTTATTTTTAATTGGCGCCGCCATTACTTTATTTACGGGTAAAAGTGTTTGGTTCTCTGGTTTCAGGCAGGTGCTTTTTGGTTTGATTGCTGCAGCGATAACATTTGGTATAGGAAAATTGATTGGCGTTTCATTAGCGGGATAATACTATCTATTAGTTAAACACATTGCCGAGCTCTTACATTGTATTAAATATTTACACACCGGCAGGTGGACTCAGCAACAAACACCCAGGCTGACGACCGTTCGTAACTACTCTTGCATTTTATAACAATCAAACAGTAGAGAAAAAATGAAAAACAGGTATTTAATTTTATTACTCAACTTCTTTTTAGCCGGCTGCATTAACAAATCTCAATCACAAGACACGGTTCCTGTACACGATAGTTTTAAGATTAACTCAAAACAGGTGGGAGAAATCAGGACCATTAATGTTTGGACACCACCAGGATATTCACAAAACACCGACTCTTTACCAGTAATGTATATGCCCGACGGTGGAATTCAGGAAGATTTTACACACATAGCAAATACCATTGCTGAACTCATAAAAAATAAAAGCATTCCGCCAATTATTCTTGCAGGTATTGAAAATACCCAACGCAGAAGAGACCTCACCGGGCAAACTGAAGTGGAAGAAGATAAAAAAATTGCACCCCTTGTTGGTGGTTCAGATAAATTTAGCGCATTTATTACAGAAGAGCTTTTTCCTGAAATTGACAAGCGATATAGAACAACCAATAAAAAAGGAATAATCGGCGAATCTCTCGCTGGTCTTTTTATTGTTGAAACATTTTTGACCAATCCTGGTATGTTTGACTATTATATTGCTATGGACCCTTCTTTGTGGTGGAATAATCATTATTTAGTTAGAAATGCAAAAGACTTGTTATCAAAATTTCCTGCTACGGAAAAACGATTCTGGTTTGCAGGCTCTAAGGCAAAAGATATTTCCGCCTACACAAATGATCTGGCTAAGACTTTAGGTTCAGAAAAGAATAGTCATATAATTTGGAAATATTCAAATGAACCCAAAGAAAAACACACAACAATATACAGAGCAACGAAAGAGAAGGCCTTAATTTGGGTATTCAATACAAAGAAAAACGAGTGATATCGTGAATTGTGTAAAAACAAATTTTTTAATTTTTTCGTTTTCGCCCCGGTAAAATTAACTGCCGCCCACAAAAATAATCATACGGCTTTACCCATGACTCCAATTCGCAAATACAACACGTTTGGTAAACGATTTGTCGCCGGACTGATTGACGGCCTCATTTTTATTCCGTTTATTATACTCGACGACAGATTTGAGGACACAAATAATAAAACAATATTCATCGGATGGATGCTTTTTCACACCATTTGCTGGACGTTATATGTGGTAATTGGTCATGGGTTGTATGGGCAGACAATTGGTAAACGACTTGTGGGCATAAAGGTCTTCAGCCTGAATGAAAAAAACTTAATTGGCTATAAGAATGCTTTTATAAGAGAATCGTTTTGGTTCTTTACCACTATTGTATGTGTCATTTATGTAGCAATCAGCACATCAAATACTGCAACCTTTAATGAGGAAATCAGAGCCACATATAATAATGACATAGTCGGCCTCACATCAGGCATTTGGTTAATTCTTGAATTAATAACAATGGCCTTCAACAAAAAACGCAGAGCCTTTCATGATTTACTGGCGGGCTCTGTAGTAGTTGACTTTAATGAACTGCGGCGAGAAGATTTGCGGAAGCGGCAAGATGTGTTAATAGCCTCTTTACAAAACAAGTAGTACAGCTGCTAACATGGCCTTTGTAAAATTCAAATACTTTTTATTTTTTTTCTGACCCAACCCTGATATCAGCAATACAGAATTTCTTTCCAACTGGGAATAGCC
>JBARSW010000661.1:0-2607 GCA_049644925.1 Chitinophagaceae bacterium
TTAGTGCATTCAGCCAAAACATTGCACAAAAACTTCAGCATAGTTTTATTTGGAGCGGAAGTATCGATACCAAAGGTTCCTATACCGTATTTCGAAAATCGTTCAACACCACCACCGTTGAGTCAGCTACGCTGAATATCTTTGCCGATGTACGCTACACACTATGGATAAACGGAAACGAAGTACTTCGTGGCCCATGCCGTTTCGATCCAAAGGGTCCGCAATACGATTTTACTGATGTTACTAAACACCTTAAAAAAGGTAAGAATACCATTGCAGCTTTGGTGATGTCGCAGGGCTCAAATGGAAAGATGATGGATCATGCACCAGGATTAACCGTTTTGCTGGCTATAAAAAAAGGAGGAAAAACCCAAACCATTACAACTGATGAAAGTTGGTTATGGAACAACCATACCCGTTATATGCCGGCAAAGCAGTCGTGGGGTTTTATTTGCGACAATATAGATGCCCGGCTTGATGATGGCGACTGGACAAGTACGGTTTACAATGATACTAAATGGCCCAAAGCTAAAAAGATTGAAGGCTCTCAATGGGGCAAGCTGATTGCACGCCAAATTCCATTACCTGGCGAGTGGAATGTGCCGGTTAGCTTATACAACGGCCAAAAGTTTCCCTATGAAATTGCAACGGGCAAAGCGGTAATAATTGAGTTGGAAAGAATGATACAGGGTTATGCTTCCTTCTACTTTGAAGCCGCCTCCGGCGATTCCATCATTACAGAGATGGGTTACACGGCAGATTCAATTAATTTAACCGGAAAGAATAAGGCTACAAATATATACATTGCCAAATCGGGGAGTCAGCAATACACCACTTCCGAGTCGTATGGATTTCGTTACATTAAAATTACCTCCAAAAACAATCCGGTAAAACTAAACAACGTAAAAGTAACAGACCGCCGGTATCCATATGTTGAAGCCGGAAGATTTGAGTGTAACGATGCTTTTCTAAATGAGCTATGGACAAGGGCATCGCTAACCATCCGCCTGAACGCCGAAGATGGTTATATGGATTGTGCACTTCGTGAAAAAGCAGAATGGATGGGTGATGCCGCAGTGGTGGAATATCCTATAAGCCGTGTGATGTTTGGATATGCAAACAAAGGAAAAGATATCCGCAGTGATGCAGGGTTAATGAAAAACATGATTCGCCACATTGCCCAAAGCCAAACTGACAGCGGAACTTTAAAAGCACACCATCCATCTGACCGTTGGGATATTCACGGGTATATCGAAGATTATGCATGCCTTTGGGTACAATCGTTGAGACAGGTTTACGATAATACCGGAGACAGACAATTGGTACAGGAAGTTTGGGAGACCCTGAAAAAACAAATGACATGGTTCATTAACCACCAAACATCATCCGGATTATTGCTGGCCCGTGAATTTGTAATTTTTGATAACCCCCTTGCTTATGTTCATTGCGAAGGGGCAACGCTGAATGCTTTTTACTATAAAGCCTTAATTGACGCATCTTATCTTGCCGGCATCGTATCCGACAAAGCAGCTGAAATAATATATGCTGCAAAAGCAAGTGAACTGTACAACAACTATAATAAAAATCTGTGGCTGGAAGAAAAACAAACGTATTCATCCGGCATTTCAGCCGGCAAAAAATTATTACCCACAGCACATGCTGCATTACTGGCATTGTACATGGGTATAGTTCCTGAAGAGCGGAGAAAACAAGTAGAAATATTTTTGCTGGACAATTACAATAATTCAGGTACTAAAACGGAAATTAAAAAAAACAGATCCAGCTTGCTTGACCCGGCTTTTAATATAAACAACAAAGCAAATGGTATACATATGCCTTACACTTCATTCTGGCTTCTTGATGTGATGTATAATACCGGTAATGATAGCCTGGCGCTGAACTTCATTCGTACAAACTGGGCCGAAATGATGAAAAACAAACAAACCGGAACACTGTCTGAAGGGCCTGCATCCGGCGATTTGTGTCACAACTTTGGAGCGGTACCGGCATATTTCCTGTCAACCAAAGTATTGGGTGTTTCCAGTCTTTTACCCTTAAAAAATAAGCAGATTCAAATTAAACCACAGTTAAGTGGCCTTTCTCATGCTGAAGGATCTGTTGTTACGGAACATGGGATAGTTGATGTTTATTGGAACAAATCAGACGGACGATTTAAATTTAAAATAACTATCCCCAAAGGAATAACCGCCAACGTTTTATTGCCTAAGCTTTCTAAAAATTCAACATTACTTATAAATAATAAGAAAGTACGATACACTGCAGAATCAAATTTTTTGGCTTTTGAACTAAGTGGTGGTTATTATACAGGAGAAGAAACAGAATAGATTAGAGATAGTTGAGTAAAATTGGCAAATAACAACGAACAATACTCAATGTGCCAAGACTACATATAACTGACAATAAGCCTGCAGTTATTATGCACTCCTTCAAATGGGGAAGTCCTGTAATAAACCAAATAAATTTTGGACTTTTCACCGTCTTGCTGAACAATAATTTGGTTGATACTTGCTTCACATCTTTCACATTGTATGTATATTTATAAGTGCGACATTGAGTTTTTTCACAAACTGCTGGTAGGGGTAATGC
>JBARSW010000662.1:0-2214 GCA_049644925.1 Chitinophagaceae bacterium
ACAAAACAGAATTTCCTGGAATGGAGCCATATCCCTGGCATCCATATGCCAGTGAAGATGGAATTATTAGTTTAATCTGGCCACCTTTTTGTATCAAAGGAATTCCCAACTGCCATCCTGGTATTAAACCACCTAAACCCCAACCAGTTCCTGCCGGAGTAGTACCCGAATCAAAAGTGGTACCATTGGTTAATTTACCTGTATAAGTGACAAATATTTTTGA
The DNA here is from genome assembly GCA_049644925.1 of Chitinophagaceae bacterium. Lineage (GTDB taxonomy): Bacteria > Bacteroidota > Bacteroidia > Chitinophagales > Chitinophagaceae > JJ008. The sequence continues at coordinate 224 of JBARSW010000662.1, forward strand.
ATTTAAAGTTGGCGTTGCCCCAGTACCCTGGTTAATTATCTGGTAATACAATCCGCTGCTGTGAGCAGTTGCTGTAATGCTATTACTTGCCGCATAGGCCACAATGGCACCTTGTTCGCTTTCAATAGTTTTGTTTTTACAACCAGTATCTTTTATACAACCCAAAGTAGCAAAGAGCAGAATTAACAAAGAAAGAAAAACTGATAAAATCTTGTTCATTTATTGTTTTTTGATAATAAAAGCAATTCTATAGACCCTCAATTAGTCAATAATGCTGCAAATAAATTTAAAAAAAGGGGATTATTTTTTATTTGTAAGCTCTTTATACCGTTGTTCATTCATTTCCCACCGGTGACGGGCAGAAAAAACAACAATGAAAACTACAATACTAACCAGGCCAATTAAAACAACCAGTACCCCTGAAGACCGGACATTTACTTCCATTGCCGCCCTTCGATACCAGGTGGAGAAATAATTGATAAATATGGCTACCGCCAAAAAAACACCAAGCGGTAATCCTGCTGCTATTTGCCAAAGTGCTTTCCTTTTGTTTAACCTGTTCTTCTCCCACCAGGCAATAAACCTTTTTTCGTCTTCTGTTATCATTATTAATACAAAAATAAAGTATCAAAGACAGTTTCGCTTGCATCCTCCAAACAAAATATTTACCTTTCGGTTCTAATACGCTAAGGCTTTGAAAATCGCACCATTACTTGCCCAATATCTTTATTCCAGGAAACATTTAGAACTTCCGGGAATTGGCGTTTTTTTACTTGATTCCTCATTTAATCCGGAGCCTGAACATACAAAAAATGCAAAGCCATCCATTATTGAAGGCATATCATTTGAATACAATACGTTGGTTAGGGAATCACCCGATCTGATTCAATTTATTTCAGATAATACAGGAAAAATAAAACCACTGGCATCTGCCGATCTTGATTCACACCTGGAACTGGCCAAGCAGTTTATTAATATTGGTAAACCATTTCTTTTTGAGGGAATTGGCAGTCTTTCAAAAGTCCAATCTGGTGGATTAGCATTTAACCCCGGCTTTTTAATTACTGAAAAACTTACAGAATATCACCAAACTGGTAATTCAAGTGCTATAGATTCAGATGAACCTGCTACTGATTATAAAAACATTTTTAGAGTTAAGAAAGAAAAAACAAACTGGAAAAAACCCACTATCGTCTTATTACTTCTTGCAGGTATTGTTCTTGCTATTTGGGGTGGCTATATGATTTACAAAGGATCTACAACCAAAGATGAATTGACATCGCAGGAAGCAGATGAAAAAGCAGAAACGTTGAAAACCACAGATACCCAAACTATTAATAAAACAGATACTTCTGCAATTAATACACCAATAAATACAATTATTCCTTCTGGTAATTATAAATTTATAGTAGAGACAGCAAATAAAGAAAGAGGATTAAAAAGATTCAATACTTTAAAAGGATATGGCCTTGATATTCTAATGGAAACAACCGATTCTTTAAATTTTAAGCTATTCTTCATCCTGCCCTCTTCAATTGCAGATACAACAAGAATTATTGATTCTCTGAGAAAAATCTATACACCAGCAGGCAATACAGCCTATATTGAAAACTAAAAAGGGAACATTTCTGCTCCCTTCTGTGAGGTCCCGAGCGGATTCGAACCGCTGTACGAGCTTTTGCAGAGCTCTGCCTAGCCACTCGGCCACAGGACCAACTTATTTCCTTTTCAGATTTTAGAATTAGATTTGAACCTGAAAGGGCTGCAAATATACATTTTTTGCAGAAAAATTTAACATTAAAAAGTCATTATATGAGCCGTATTGCCGAATCAGAATTAATACTTAATAGCCGTGGGGCTGTTTATCACCTCGATCTGAGGCCGGAAGAAATAGCAGGCACCGTTATTACTGTGGGTGACCCGGACAGGGTGAAAGAAGTAAGCAAATATTTCGATGTTATTGAAGTAAAGAGGCAACACCGGGAATTTAT
>JBARSW010000663.1:0-12364 GCA_049644925.1 Chitinophagaceae bacterium
CATGACCTCCCGGAAATTTCCCCCATTTTTCATTCCGCTGGTCACATAGACTGGGTTAATCAAGATCATTTTTAAATATTCGAATTAAACAACTAACCATTTGTATGGCAAAGTACATTTTTGTAACCGGAGGTGTAACCTCTTCATTGGGTAAAGGTATAATTGCCGCATCTCTTGCTAAATTGTTGCAGGCAAGAGGTCTTAAGGTTACTATTCAAAAATTTGATCCATATATTAATGTGGATCCTGGTACATTAAACCCATACGAACATGGAGAGTGTTTTGTAACCGAGGATGGTGCCGAAACAGATCTTGACCTTGGCCACTATGAAAGATTTTTAAGCACTTTTACCACACAGGCCAATAATGTAACTACCGGAAGGATTTATCAAACTGTAATTAATAAAGAAAGAGAAGGGGCTTATTTAGGAAAAACGGTACAGGTTGTTCCTCATATCACAGATGAAATTAAGCGAAGGATGCAGTTGTTGGGACAAACTGGTGAATATGATATAATTATTACTGAAATAGGCGGAACTGTAGGTGATATAGAAAGTTTACCTTTTGTAGAGGCTGTCCGTCAGCTTCAATGGGAACTTCCTGAGGAAGATTCAGTAATTGTCCATCTTACACTTATACCTTATCTGAAGGCTGCTAAGGAATTGAAAACAAAGCCCACACAGCATAGTGTAAAAATGCTAAGTCAGGAGGGTGTTCACCCAGATATAATTGTTTGCCGGACAGAAATGCCTTTGTCTCAGGAACTGAAGCGTAAAATTGCCTTATTCTGTAATGTAAAGCAGGAAGCGGTTATAGAAGCAGCCGATGCGCCGACTATTTATGAAGTGCCTTTGGCAATGCTGAGAGAAGGATTAGATGTGATTGTGCTCAGGAAAATGAATATTACTGGTTATAAAGAACCCGAACTTACAAAATGGAAAGAATTTCTGGATAAATTAAAATATCCAAAAGGGAAAGTCACAATTGGTCTTATTGGTAAATACATTGAATTGCAGGATGCGTATAAATCAATACTTGAGTCATTTGTACATGCAGGTGCAATGAATGAATGCAAGGTGGAAATTGAAAATGTACACAGTGAATTTATTACTGATGAAAATGTTGCAGAAAAGTTGGGCTTTATGGATGGTTTGCTCGTGGCGCCAGGTTTTGGACATAGGGGTGTGGAAGGGAAAATAGTGGCGGTAAAATATGCCAGGGAAAATGAACTGCCATTTTTTGGTATTTGCCTTGGTATGCAAATGGCGGTCATTGAATTTGCCCGAAATGTTTTAGGATTAATGGATGCCCATTCAACAGAAATGAATCCAGAAACAAAAGAGCCTGTTATTGACCTCATGGATGAACAAAAGAAAGTAACTGCGAAAGGTGGAACCATGAGGTTAGGATCCTATCCTTGTGATATTCTTGAAGGTTCATTGGCATCAAAAATCTATGGTACCAGCCAGATTTCTGAAAGGCATCGCCATCGTTGGGAGTTTAATAACAAGTATCAGGATCAGTTTGAAGCAGCAGGTATGATGGCAAGTGGTAAAAATCCGGCAACAGGTCTTGTCGAAATTATAGAAATACCCAAACATCCTTTTTTTATCGGTGTTCAATACCATCCGGAACTAAAAAGTACTGTTGAGAATCCTCAACCAATATTTGTTCATTTTATTAAAGCGGCTAAAATATTTGCCGAAAAAAAAAAGGACATAAAGATTTCGGTTTTACAAACTGAAATAGTTTAATATGAACAAAGTATTAAGATGTTTGCCGGTGATAATCCACCTAAAATAGGTGCTATCAGCCTTTTACCGACCAAAGGGCTTTAACTACTTACTCTTGGCGCAGAACTCCTATCTTTGCCCCCTCCAAAAAAAGAAAGAATGAACTTTGATCGTAACACCTTAATGGGGTTTGGAATACTGGCCGTATTGTTTTTCGGATATTTCTATTTTACAAATAAGCAGCAGAAAGAATCCCGAAAATTAAAAGATGCAGAAATTGCCGTACAACAGGCTAAAAATGATTCAATTGCCAAGCTTAATAAACCGAAAACAGATTCATTGAACCGGATACAGGATTCTGTTATTAAAACCAATAATACAGGTGTTTTTCAGGCGGTTGCTGATTCAACTGAAAAAACTATCATTATTGAGAATGAGCTAATGAAAGTAACCTTTACTAATAAAGGTGGCCAGGTTAGTATGGTTCAATTAAAAAAATTCAGAGGGCAGGATAGTGGGTTATTAAAAATGGCAACTTCAAATTTTGATAAGATAAGTTATGCCATAAATACCGGAAATCAAAAGACGGCAGAAACTTCAGAGTTGTATTTTTCAAAAGTAGATACTGCTACAAGTGCAGAGGGTAATAAAACAATATCGTATACATTAAAGTCGGCAGATTCGGCATTTGCAACTTCAATCACTCATGAATATATATTAAAGCCCTCCGATTACATGATCGACTTTAATATCAAAATGGAAGGAGCAAATCAGTTGCTAACCCAGGGTAATTTGAATTTATTATGGAATCATGCAGCACTTCAACAAGAATCTGACAGATCCTATGAAGAACAAAATACTCAAATCGGGTATGTAAAGGACGGTAGTTTTGACTATCATACTATTGGTAGAAAGAAAAGTAAAAACTTTGATGAAACGGTGAATTGGGTTGGTGTAAGGCAACGATTTTTCTTTACAGCCTTAGTTTCAAAAAATAATTTTACCGCTGGTTCAATGGTTTGGTCAATACCAGATGACTCTGCCAAAACTATAGTACAATCTACGGCCAATATGAAACTACAGGTACCTGCAGGGGCAACTTCTCTAATTCCATTAAGCATTTTCTATGGCCCTTCAGATTATCATATTTTAAAAAATTATGACTTAAAATTTGAGAAAATTGTAAATCTGGGTCAGGGTATTTATTCTTTTGTAAGGCCCATTAACAAATACCTTATTATGCCCATTTTCGACTTCCTGAAGAGTTTAGCGGGAAGTATGGGATTGGCAATCGCCTTGCTTACCATTTTTATTAAATTAATTACTTCGCCACTACTATATAAAAGTTATTTGAGTGGGGCAAAAATGAAAATGCTAAGACCTGAAATTGCTAAACTGAAAGAGAAGCACGGTGGCGATCAGCAAGCCATGAGCATGGATCAGATGAAGCTTTTCAGAGAAGCCGGAGTAAACCCATTGGGGGGTTGTTTACCTGCTTTGTTACAAATTCCAATTTTCTTTGCGTTATTCAGTTTGTTTAATTCAGATATTGCATTGCGGGGTGCTGAATTCTTATGGTCACATGATCTGGCAGCTTTTGATGCTCCAATAAGATTTGGCTTTCATATACCTCTGCTGGGCAGCCATCTTAGTCTCTTTAATATTGCGGCCGTTGCTACCAGCTTTATGATATCTATTTACAGTATGAGTATGACGCCAGATCAAAGTAACCCGGTGATGAAATACATGCCTTATATCTTCCCGGTATTTTTGTTATTCTTTTTTAATAATCTTCCTTCTGCCTTAACCTGGTATTATACAGTTTCAAACGTCATCACCCTTATACTTCAGTTTGTCATACAGCATTATATTATTGATCATGATAAAATAATGGCAAAAATTGAACTAAACAGGAAAAAGCCAAAAACAAAATCCAAATGGCAAGAAAGAATGGAGCAAATGCAGGAACAGCAGAAAAAGCTTAAAGACATGCAGCAAAAAGGAAAAAAATAGAAATCGTTAATAATTATAAAAAACCGGGTAAAACTTAAAAATTACCCGGTTTTTTCACTCCTTATCTACAAAATGTTAATGATCAGGTTCAGGCTGCAACTTATTGACTAAATTGGCACGTCTTTTAATATATATAAAGAGAAAAATTGAAAATGAAAAAGATAACTACAATTACAATCTTACTTTTTACTTTGTTTCCGGTATTTCAACTACTGGCTCAGCGTAAGTTAACTGAAGCTACAATCTCGTATGATATCCAGATCAATACTACTAATAAAGCACCTCAGGCTGCCGACTTGTTAGATGGCGCTACCAGTGTAATATATCTGAAAGGAAATTCAAGCCGTTCAGAAATGATTAGTTCTTTGGGTACACAGGCAACAATTATTGATGGTAAAACAGGAGTAGTGACAGTTTTGAAGGATTATGGTGAACAGAAGTACATGATTACAATGACTCAGGACAACTGGAAGCAATCTAATAAAAAATATGAAGGAGTAACTTTTACTTATTTCAATGAGTATAAGATGATTGCCGGGTACAATTGTCAAAAAGCTGTTGGAAAACTTGCAGATAACAGCACTTTCACCGTTTATTTTACAAAAGAAATGATGCCAGTTAACAAAGACTTTCAATACCTGAATAAGAACTTGCCGGGATTGGCCATGCAATATGAGGCAACACTTGGTAAAATGCTGGTTACATATACTGTTTCGTCAATAAATTTCAACCTTGTTTCACAGTCAAAATTTGACCTTCCAAAATCTGGTTACAGAATTATGACTTATGAAGAGAGTCGCGGAGGTGGAAACTAGTTCCTTTTAAACTGGCGATTTCCAATATCAATCTTAACATTACCCAACAAAATATTCTTTTTCAACGGTAGAATATAGGTAGTGTTACCTTTTTGCATGGTAACAACAGTATTCAGGCGAATAACCCTTTTTTCAGATTGTGTATTAATAATATTACTTCCCCGATAAGTATATCCGGAACGTAATGAGAAAGTACCCTGTTTAGTGGTAGTTTTTGCTGATAGCAATGAAACATTTGGTAATTCAGATTTCCTTTTTCCATCACCAAGTGTTGCAAAAGCTCCTATGGCAAAAAAAGAAAGCATTATAAATGCTGCAGTCCTTTTGCTAATTAACTTGTGAACAATCATTGGTGTTAAATTTTTCATCACATACAAATATAAACACAAAAAAGAATATACAACTTTCCGACCCGATATAATTTTAATACTTTATTAACGGATAGGATGGCAAAATGTTACAATTAGTTGGCAAAAAAAAATCTTTATTTGCACAATTGGGGACAATTTGGACAGAAAAACTCCAGTTTTTTTTGCTTAACTTGTTGAGAATAACACTTTTCAGGGGCAAAGGCCTGTCTGCCGTAAGGCAGGAATTTTGCTGTCTGACTGGCTCTAATAAAATTTTTGCTCACAAAATCTCGCATCGGAATATCTATTACAAGTTGTTATTATTGAAAATGATAAGTTATTGTAATTGATACTGTGCAGGAAGACAAAAAATACTTATTGGATGAAAGAAAATAATCCTTACCGGCAAGACCGGGAACAAATACAGGAACTGCTAAGACATTTTGAAAATTTGAGAAATGGACGAAGCCACTCTTTTTTGGATGAAGAATCTTTTGAAAAAATAATTGAACATTACTTGGAAAAAGAAGATCTGGTAAAAGCCATGGAAGCTGCTGAGATTGGCAGTGAGCAATTCCCTTACTCATCAATGCTGCTTATCAAAAAGGCAGATGTTTTACTCTCTAATCGCCAATATAAAGGAGCACTTAAGATTCTTGAACAAGCTTCCATCCTGGATAGAGGAGATATCAATCTTTATATCCTTAAAACCGATGCATACCTGGCACTTGATCAACAGGAAAAAGCTGTTGTGTTGCTGGAAGAAGCACTGACATTATTTGAAGGAGAAGAAAAAATAGAATTACTTTTTGAATTGGCAGATGTTTATGATGATTATGAGGATTTTGACAAAGTGTTTGACTGCTTGAAATTGATTTTGAAAGATGATCCAACAAATGAAGAAGCATTATACAAAATTTGTTTCTGGACAGATTTTACCGGGAGGAATGAAGAAAGTATCCGCCTACATCAGAAAATCATTGATGATTTCCCCTACAACGAATTGGCCTGGTTTAACCTGGCTGCAGCCTACCAGGGTTTAAAACTTTATGAAAAAGCAATTGATGCTTATCATTATGCTATTACCATTGATGAAAAATTTGATTATGCTTACCGAAATATGGGAGATGCCTATATCAGGATAAGAAAATATAAAGAGGCCATTGAAGTACTGGAAAAAGTAAATGAATTGGCAAAGCCGGAAGAGGTGATCTTTGAAGCAATTGGTCATTGTTATGACAGATTGAAAAAGTTTGCCCAGGCAAGGATAAATTACCGGAAAGCATCGCATATGCGTCCGGATGAAAGTAAACTGTATTACAAGATTGCCTGTACTTATTTCAACGAAGAACAATATTCCAGTTGTATTAAACAACTGGATACTGCCATGAAAATTCATAGACTGCAGCCTGAGTATAATTTACTGGCAGGGGAATGTAAAATGCATTTAGGATTATTCAAAGATGCGGTACAATATTTTTCAAATGTGGTAGGAGTCCGTCCACGCAATATGGCAGGGTGGGAAGCTCTTATCCGCTGTCTGTATAAAGCAGAATTTTATGATGAGGCTTTAGAACAAACAGATGCCGCATTAAGAATTACCAATGGTAAACCACTTTTCTATTTTTATAAATCGGCAGTATTATTTGGGGCTGGCAAGACAAAGGAAGCCATTCTGCAACTGGAAAAAGGTATGATGACGGCACCAAAATTATTGAAGAAATTTGTGGAATTAAATCCTTCAATTCTTCAAAATCAGCAGGTGCTGGATATTCTAGCCAGGTATAAAAGAAACAAATCAATCTGATAAAGTATAAATGCAGAGGTGTTAAAAATCAATACCATTCTGATTGTAGTTCCCTATTTTTGCGACCTGCCTTAACGTAATTTTCAAATAAAAAACGCAGTTATGAATTTTAATTTATCACAAATTCCTGAAAGGACAATGAGGCCCCGACAGGCAGGTCTTACAATGGTAATGGATAAAGGATTGAGTGTAGAAGAAGCAAGAAACTTTTTAAGTGTTTCTCATCCACATGTTGATATTGTGAAATTGGGTTTCGGAACTTCTTTTGTAACCCCAACATTAAGGGAAAAATTGGAAGTGTACAGGTCTTATGATATGCCAGTCTATTTCGGAGGTACTTTATTCGAAGCTTTTTTGATTCGAAATCAATTTGAGGAATATATCAGTGTCTGTAAAGAATTTGGCATCAGTCACATGGAAGTTAGTGATGGGTCTATCATTATCCCACATGCAGAAAAATGCGGGTATATAGAAAAATTGACTAAGTATGGAACTGTTTTTAGTGAGGTGGGCAGTAAAGATGCTGCACATATTATCCCTCCTTATAAATGGATTGAACTAATGAGTGCAGAACTGGAAGCTGGGGCCAGTTATGTAATTGCAGAAGCAAGAGAAGCAGGAAATGTTGGTATATACAGAGGCAGTGGAGAAGTAAGAGAAGGTCTGGTACAGGAAATATTAACAAAGATACCCGGCGAAAAAATATTATGGGAAGCTCCGCAGAAAGCACAACAACTGTATTTCATTGAAATACTTGGATGCAATGTAAATCTTGGAAACATAGCTCCTTCTGAAGTTATTCCGCTGGAGACAATGCGTATTGGCCTGAGAGGTGATACTTTTGATTTGTATCTTGATAAAAAAGTGAATGGCTGAAATCCCCCATACTGATTCAGACAAAATGGGTATGAGGCTTTTTGGTCTTATCGGATTCCCGATAACTTCATCTTTTTCCAAAAGATATTTTTCCGAAAAATTTGGGAAAGAGCAGATTGAAAATTGCAGGTATGATTTATTCCCACTAAAATCAATTGATGAATTACCTTTTGTACTGGAAAGACATCCTGAACTGGAAGGGCTTAATGTAACGATTCCCTATAAAAAAAAGGTACTTTCTTTTCTTCATATAAGTAAAATTCCGCCTGGTCTTGATGCATGTAATTGTATTAATATTGAGGGGGGTAAATTGATTGGCTACAATACAGATGTTAATGGGTTTGAGAAAAGCCTTTTATCTCTGTTAAAAACGTATCATAAAAAAGCATTGGTATTGGGTAATGGTGGGGCTGCTTCTGCTGTTGTATTTGTGTTGAAAAAATTGGGAATTGAATTTGAAATTGTTAGCCGCCAGATTCATTCGGGATCAACACTTACTTATGAGCAAGTGGGCAGATCAGCAATCACAGAGAATAACTTAATCATTAATACTACACCATTGGGAATGAATCCTGATACAGACACCTGTCCAGAAATTCCGTATCAATTCATTACTGAAAAGCATTTACTTTTTGACCTTGTTTATAATCCCGCTAAAACTCTTTTTTTACAAAAGGGAGAGGAGAGGGGTGCAACAATTAAAAATGGGGAAGAAATGCTTGTATTACAGGCAGAAGAAAGCTGGAGAATCTGGAACAGTTAATTCTTGTTTAGTAAGCTGGCTTTTGCTTCTTCAGGGATAGTAGCAATCTTTTTTTTATCGTAATCATAGCATACCATACCGGTTTTGGCATTTGCAACTAAAATTTGTTTTTTTTCATTTTGCTGCTCTCGAACCGTTTCCAGTTTATAAAATAGGTCAAACCCGATTTTTGTAATTTCTCCTGCAGTTACAGAAACGGTTATTATGTCTCCATAAAACAATTCATTTTTATATTCTATTGCAACATCGGCCATTATCATACCTACACCTGCAAAATGCATTTCGCTATAACCGCTGTTCTTTAGAAACTGCATTCTTGCTTCATGTAAAATAGATAAGATGGTGTCGTTGCCTACATGACCACCATAGTTGATATCTGTTATCCGGACAGGTATAATACAGGAAAAATTAAAAATTTCCGGCATCTGAATCTTTATTCTGGCCATGGATATATTGTTTGTAGATTAGGCTTTGGAATCTTGTTTATAGCATTAATTTTCTTCCTGCAATGAATTCAGGAGACTGAGGATATCCATAAAATTCCCGGGAGAATGTCCTGTTTGAGTGTTTGCCATTTTTAGTTTCCATTTTTTCAACTGGTATTTACACCCTTCGTCCTGCTCTTCTCCGGAAACGCAACAAACAAGGTTGCCCAATTTTTTTGACATTCGGATAATGTTACCATCTGGTGTCATCAATAAAAAATACCGGTTAGCCGCATTGTCGGTAATAGTAGGTTCACTATTTAATAGCGGTTCATTTATATCAATGCTACGGGTAGCAGCATTAAAATCAGGCTCACCAAAATAAAAATTAGCAACTTCTTTTATTTTTTTATTGGAACGGAGGTCCAGTTTTGCATAGGTTTTTTTGCTTGCTTCCAACGCTGCATCATTTCTGGCTTCATCCGTATCTGCAATAATATTAGCTGCAACAGATTCTTTCAATTCATTAATTGCCTGATCTCTTTTTGAAGGACCAGCCAGTACTTCCGGTATATTATTAACTTGTTCCACCATTTCTGCTTTGCCAGGTTTATTATTCAGCAGCTGTATACTTCCCCAGGTAAGAAATCCAATTATAGACGCTGCAGCTGCATAATGAAGAAGTGGAAATATTTTTTTTGATTTAGGAAATGTTACAGCTTTTTCATCTGACAAGCCGTTATTAATTTTTGCCCAGGTTCCGATTGGTGGAGCAATTTCTAACGTATAAAGTTTTTCTGAATAATCTTTTTCAAAAAAATCCTCATCTAGTTGGTGAGTTATTTTTTCCCAAATAGCATCTGGCGGTACTACGGAATATTCTTTAAGCTTTGATGGAAATTTGTATTCGATTGCAGTATCTTCCAGTTCAGCAGCTATTTTTTCCCAAACATTAGATGGGGGTGCCACTTCGTAATTGAATAATTTATGTGGAGAACCGGTACTCATTATTTTGTTCTTACTCCTCTTTGTGTATCAATAAATGTTCTTACCATATCCTGCAAAATCACTTTAGCTCTTGATAACTGAGATTTACTTGTTCCTTCGCTGATGCCCAGTATATCGGCTATTTCTTTATGGGTGTATCCTTCCACTACATACATATTAAAAACAGTACGGTATCCAGGAGAAAGTTTCTGTACCAGGGCCATAATGTCTTTTGCACCTAAATCATCCAGCACAGAAGTGTATTTGCCTTCAATGGTGTTTTCTTCTTTTTCAGTTACCGGCATCAGGTAGCGTTTTCTTCTGAAATGTTCAATGGCCGTGTTTACAAAAATGCGGCGAATCCAACCTTCGAATGATCCTTCTCTTCGGAAACTGTCTAATTTTTTAAAGATCTTAATAAATCCTTCCTGTAAAATGTCTTCTGCTTCTTCAGCATTACCTGCGTAGCGCAGACAAACCGCATACATTCGGGGAGAGAATCGTCGGTACAGTTCTTCCTGCATCCGCCGATCACCTTCCATACATCCATTAATAAGGTCGCTTTCGCTGATATTTTGGTTGCGTTCTGAAATCAATTTCTGAGATTTTATTTAAATTTTTGTTTATAGTTTTCTATCAGACAAAAATGCTACCAACTTTTCAGTTGCCTTTGCCCGGTGACTGAACCTTGCCTTTTCTTCTCTGCTCATTTCGGCAAAAGTTTTGTTGCTTCCCAAAGGAATAAAAACAGGGTCGTATCCGAATCCAAAATTGCCAATTTTATTTTCTGTTATTTCCCCTTCACAAATTCCGTCAAAAAAAACCTCTTCACCATCAATGAGTAACGAAATAATTGTTCTAAAACGAGCTGAACGATCTTTTTGACCTGCCAAATTACTTAAAAGCTTTTCAATATTGGCATCAAATGATGGGTTGTCTCCGGCATAACGGGCACTTTTCACTCCAGGGTCGCCATTTAAAGCAGTCACTTCCAGTCCAGTATCTTCACTAAAACAGTTTGTACCCGTCATTTCGTAGATGGTTCTTGATTTCTCTGAAGCATTTTCCTTCAGGGTATTATGTGGCTCTGGAATATCAATGTTAATACCTGCTTCTTTGAGAGTGATGATTTCATATTTTTCACTAACAAGCGAACGAAGTTCATCTACTTTATGCTGGTTATTGGTAGCAAAAATCAATTTCACTTAAAAGGGGATTATAGGTTGAATATTTTCTTTAAAGAGAGCCATAGTTTGCCCTTTAAATCTTTATCATTTTCAAGTTCTTTTAAAGCCGGAGAAAAGAGATAAGTAATATTGGCAAAAGACTGAATTTGAAAATGAGGAAAACTAATTGGCAGTCCAAACTGTTCAGGTTCTACCCCAAAAAGGAAAACAATCCTACTTTGAAACCTGGATGTCAGGTCTTTGTAAGATAATTCCGGATAATGATGGATATTTATTATGGCAACATCAGCAATGGTAAGTTTACAGGCAGAGATAATCCCGGTTAAAAAACTAAGGTCATGGTCAGGAAGATAAACGGCATTCGAATATTTTACAGCTAACAGGATGCTTTTTTGATTATTACCAAGTGACTTCCAGTTTTTGTCACTTTTTTCAGCAACAGGTATAGTTGGTTCTATAGTTGCAGAAACTTCTGTAAAATCTGCAATTTTTTCTGTCGTTTCAATAAGTGAATTATGATACAAATCTGTTACCAGTTTTGAAGATAATCTGACATGATTTAAATCCATAGAAGATATGATAATTGTGAGAACGGGTGTTGTCTTTTTTTCGTTTCTTTGTTTATCAAAAATAAACTATTATGATTGGAGCAATGGATATTTCAATAACAAAAACTGAAAAGAGTAAACTACATGAATTAGATCCCAATAATCTGCCCTTTGGCAAAGTGTTTACCGATCATATGCTGGTTGCTGATTTTGAAAACGGGGAATGGAAGAATGTAGAGATAAAGCCTTATCAACCTTTAATGTTTAATCCGGCAATGGCAGTATTACATTATGGCCAGGCTATTTTCGAAGGAATAAAAGCATATAAGGACGCTGATGGTAACCCTTATATTTTTCGTCCGCATGACAACTTTCTTCGTTTTAATATTTCTGCAGAAAGAATGCAGATGCCTGCCGTACCCGAAGAAATATTTATGGATGGTTTGTCACAATTAGTGGCACTGGATAAGGATTGGATACCATCCAAAGAAGAACATTCATTATATATCCGTCCCTTCATGATTTCTACTGACGAGTTGATTGGAGTTCGGCCATCAGACAATTACAAATTCATGATTATTTTAAGTCCTTCCGGGCCATATTACAATGCACCCATGAGAATTTATGTGGAGGAACAGTATGTGAGAGCAGTATCCGGTGGCGCAGGATATGCTAAAGCTGCAGGTAATTATGGTGCGGCCATGTATCCAACGGCTGAAGCAAAGAAAAAAGTGTATGACCAGGTTTTGTGGACCGATGCTTTCGAGCATAAGTATGTGCAGGAATGCGGAACGATGAACGTTTTCTTTATCATTGGAAATACGGCAATTACACCAGGGTTGGAAGAAGGCACTATTTTA
>JBARSW010000664.1:0-2260 GCA_049644925.1 Chitinophagaceae bacterium
GGCTTACTGTTATTCGGTATCTTCTGCCCATTTTTGGTGATAGTTATATCAGAGGATAATGCCTGCATAGCAGATGATAAGGCAACATCGCCCCCCAAATCCACTATTTTTCCAACTCCCCCGCAGTGTTGAGTAAGGGTAAACAGTTTTGCCGCTTTTTTCCCATTAATCAGAACATCCGGATCTCCGTCAACGATAATAAAGTTATTGGGGCCTGAACAGACAGCATGAATACCCCTGTCCCCTTCGCATGCCGCTGGCATGCCATTAATCAGTACGTTGGCATTACCGGTTATTACGGGTCCAATGCAGGTACGGGGGTCACCCGGATCACCATGGGCATCAGCCGGGCATAATGATTTGGCTCCAACCCTTGCATAGTTATAAGCGTTTACTGTAGTCACTTTATATTCCTTGCTGTATTTTTTTCCTTCATACTCCACCGTTAGTATGATCTTATTTTCACCCACACTGTTAAAGCTGGGCCTGCTGCTGGCGCCTTTTTCGGGTTCAAAACTGGCAGTACCACTCCATTTGATGTTATCACTCAGGTCCAGTTCCTCCTCTTCTTTTCCGGTTATTTTAAAGGCTGCGCCAAATAACCAGCCTTTGTCAAATACTTTCGGGCTTTTACCCAATGGAAATAATAATTCAGGAACCTGTTCACCCGGCTTAAGGGTGAAAGTCATGGTTGTTTCTTCCTTTCCATCATACCGCATATAAAAGGTACCTGTGATTACATCGCCATTTTTCTGACCACTGATCCTTGTTGTCACGGCTGATTCCTCAAAATTTTTCCCGTCCTGCATGGCTTGGTTAAGGGAGCCGTTTAAGGTTAATTCATTTCCATCAAGGGTGCCATTAAGTGTTCCATTAAAGGAGATATAATCTGCGGGTTCTGATTTGGGACCAAACTTCAGATTTGCGGTAAACACTGCGGCGCCGCCGGTTTCAACCTTCATACTTATTTTGTTGGTGTAATAAGCGGCATTATTATCGGGGCCCTTTTGTATCAGCGCTACAGTTCCGGTGTACTGTATTTGCTGGGCATATGAAAAAACGGATAGGACTGATAGTAACATGAGTCCTGTAACTGAACGTTTCATAAAAATGCTTTTTCTAAAGGTGGTAAATAAATCCACCACATTACTATGATGTAGTTCAGTCCCGGTGATGATTATGGTTATAACCACACGGCTTTGAAGAAAAAAGAAAGAAGATGTTATTCATTAATGCAGTACCCTGTAAAATCTTCCGGGCCGTAAATAGATAACCCCTTTTTGAGTATAAAATCTTGTAGCTAATTGTTTATAGTTGCCCGATTCATCATAGCCCTGTACTTCAAAATGCAGATGAGGAAATGCCGAATAACCGGTATTACCACTCAGGCCAATGGGTTGCCCTGTTTTTACCGTATCTCCGGTATTTACTAAAACTCCCTCCTTTTTAAAATGCCAGTACATGGCAATGCTGCCATCTTCATGTCGAATAGAAACATAATTACCGTCTGAAAGATTTTCCGGTTTCAATCCACCCTTGTCAGAATCTTTTCTTGTTGCTTCCACTACTCCGTCACGAGCTGCACAAATAGTGGTACCTTTTTTTACTTTAAAATCAAGGGCCTTTTCTCCTCTATGACTGAAAATGCTTTCATAACCCTGCACCACGAAAACTTTTTTTTGGTGTTTAAAGGGCAGCGTATAAATATAAATGCTGTCTGAATGGTTTTTACCGTTTTTAAGATCAGATACTGTAAAAGAAACCTGCCCGAAACAATTGGTAGTAAGAAAAAGCAGGATGAGAAAAATAAATTTATTCACTTAATGAAAATACAAATTTATTGCTGCTTTTTTGTGTACAAAACAGGGCTAATATTTCCTGAATAGCGTTAACATAAAAAAGGCCGTCTTTTTTAGACGGCCCGTAATTATACTTTGATTTTCGTTAAACGCCAAACTCACTGCGCTTTACAAAGTAGCCATATCAATCACAAACCGGTACTTCACATCGCCTTTTAATAATCGTTCATAAGCCACATTAATATCTTTCATAGCTATCACTTCCACATCACTTACAATATTATTGGCTGCACAGTAATCCAGCATTTCCTGGGTTTCGGGTAAGCCACCTATCAACGAACCGGCAAAACTCTTGCGGCCAAAGATGAGGTTAAATGCAGGTATAACAGCCGGAGCAGGCGGAACACCTACACACACCATGGTGCCATTGGTTCGCAGCAGGGCCAGGTAAAAATTATAAT
>JBARSW010000665.1:0-1581 GCA_049644925.1 Chitinophagaceae bacterium
GAATTTTATTTTGTGGGATACGTATGCTGTATCTCCGCCATTATTCTCTTTTCTTGCCAGGGAAAGTTTTTGGCCATTCAGCTCAGAAGTGTTTGTGATTGCATGAATCATATTCGATTCATCAGTATAAGCCTTGGTTAATGCTTCAAGATTTTGTGTATTGCCTAATATATCTGTGCTTACAAAAGCCAGAGGGACGGAGAAGTCAACCATATTGCCATCCAGGTCTTCTGCCTTTACTTTAAATAGTACTTCTTTTCCACTACTGATAATTACGAACTGTACATCGCCTGAAGTAGGCAATGAACTTGCAAGCTTCTTTTTATTTACATCAAGCAAAGGAGAGACAGTTGTTAAGAATTCTATCCGGTTAAAACAAAAATTCATGAATTTTCCAGAACTGTCAACATAATTGTATTCTTTAACAGGTTCTGTTATCACTACTATTTTTCGTTGAAAATTTGCAGCAGTTCCGGTGCCTGGATGTGGTTTTCGTTCTGTAATTTTTATCAGCACTGCTTCATGGCCAAAAGGTATTATATTACCTGCTTTTACAATCTCCACATAATGTTCCCGGCCAAGTGTTTCAATGTGCCGCCATTTCAAAAGGTTCAATGAATTATTATCAGTTCCTATTAAAACATTTGCTGCTTGTAATTTGGGTCTCTCCACCACCATTTCACTATCCAGCCAGGCACCGAGAGTGGTAAGAAAAAGTTTGTATGCTTTAATGGGTTGCGGAACAAAGTTGGGAATCTGGTAGTTGGAAGATTCATGCACAATCTGGTGACGGTCCTTATTCGTCATGGAAGTTACTCCCAGCAGTTTGTCGTCTTTTTCAATAACCGAAGCTTTATAATCCTTATTTGCATCATCAGCCCAAAGTGCTCTCAGAATCCGTTGTTCATTAGTTAATTCACTTTCATCCACACCATTGGCAGTTTTAGTTCCCATGCGGGTATGCCACAATTCAAAAAGGCGATTGGTTTCTTTCAATACCCCTTTATCTTGTTTAATTTTTCTCAGGTGATTCCATCCTGCATTTTTAGTAGGAGAGAGATACAATCGTAAAGGAACTTCTATGGATGTTTCCAATTCCGCCGGTGGCCCAACTGGATCCACAGCAAGCCGCATCATATTAGCCGGCATATTGGTGATTACTTCCCTGCGGCTATTTTCTTCCGGAAATAGCATGGCATTTACAGTAATCCGCTCATCTTTTGTTAATCCTTTTACCGATTGTGCTTTCTTGTTTATTCCTGCTGCACTGATCTTGCTCCGCATGTTGGTGACTCTTGGTGTTAATACCGGATTTCTTAATTTATGAATGGTTGCCGGTTGCTTAGCCCTGTCATTTACTACCAGGTTATATTTCTCCCAGGCAAGCAATTCATTTAAATCAAGCGGAATAGATGTTATAGTATCCGGAATACTGAATACCAGCCTGCTTTCTGCTCCTATCATCATGTTGCCGGGAACAGTTGGTGTTTCAAGACCTGTTGCTTCTTCATTCCAGGCTTGCTCGCTGATCGATTGTGGTTGAAATATCACCACTAAAAAAGCAGGGTTCCCTTTTTTTTG
>JBARSW010000666.1:0-2667 GCA_049644925.1 Chitinophagaceae bacterium
TCCGATTCTCAAAAGACAAATCACCTTACAAAACAAACTTTGGTGCTTATTTAAACTCCGGAGGCAAGAAAGCGTTGTTTGGGGGATATTATTTTCATTGCGAACCAGGCCAGAGTTTTATGGGTGGCGGATTGTGGATGCCCATGCCTCCGGAACTGAATAAAGTAAGACAGGAAATTGATTACAATTTTGCTGATTTTAAAAAAATTCTTTCATCAAAAAAATTCAAATCTGTTTATAGTGATCTTTCCAGGGAAGCTGAATATACTTTGACAAGGGTGCCTAAAGGATATGAAGTAAATAACCCTGCTGCAGAATATTTAAAACTGAAAAGCTTTGTAGCTTTAACCCCATTAAAAGATGCTGATCTTACTGCAAAAGACCTGGCAAAAAAAACGGTTGCAGCTTTTGAAGCACTGCAACCGGTAATTGAGTTTATTAATGAATCCTTGCGAGCCCCGGAGTAACTCTTCGTTTTATTAGCGTCTGGCGGGGCTAAATCATTCATTTTCAGAGTAATCCTTTCGCAAGCAGATACTCTGCAATCTGCACCGCATTGGTTGCTGCACCTTTCCTGAGATTATCAGAAACCACCCACATATTTAATGTTTTAGGTTGTGTTTCATCACGGCGAAGCCTGCCTACAAACACTTCATCTTTTTCGTGTGCCCATAAAGGCATGGGATAAAACTGTGTGGCATCATCATTCTGCACAATGATACCTGGGGCAGCCGAAAGAAGTTCCTTTACTTCGCCTAGGTCAAATTCGTTTTCAAATTCCACATTCACACTTTCGCTATGGCCACCCACCACCGGTATACGGACAGTAGTAGCCGTTACTTTTATTGAATCATCCTGCATTATTTTACAGGTTTCTGCAATCATTTTCATTTCTTCTTTGGTATAACCATTTTCCAAAAACACATCTATCTGCGGAATTACATTCAAATCAATCTGGTATTTATAAGCCATTTCTCCCTGTATCCCATTTCTTTCATTGAATAACTGATCCACCGCTTTTTTACCGGTACCGGTAACACTCTGGTAAGTTGAAACTACCACCCTCTTAATTTTATACTTCTTATGCAATGGTTGCAATGCTACCACCAGTTGGATAGTGGAACAATTAGGATTTGCAATTATTTTATCGGTAGCAGTAAGTACATCCGCATTTACTTCCGGCACCACTAATTTTTTTGTGGGGTCCATCCGCCAGGCTGATGAATTATCAATTACTGTTATTCCTGCTTCTGCAAATTTTGGTGCCCACTCTAATGAAGTACCACCTCCGGCAGAAAAAATAGCAACAGCAGGCTTGGCCGCAATACCATCTGACATACTCACCACTTTGAATTTTGTTCCCTTAAACTCCACTTCTTTACCCACCGATTTTTCTGAAGCTACCGGTACTAATTCTGTAACCGAAAAATTTCTTTCTGCCAATACCTGTAACATTTTGGAGCCTACTAATCCTGTAGCGCCGACTACTGCAACTTTCATTTTTTTTAATTTAAAATTTAATTCTCATTTTTTGTCAGACGGAGACCGTCAGACAAAAAAAAGGCCCTCCAAATGGAAGGCCTGCTAATCTTTTATGTTGCTAAACACATAACGCTGCAAACCTTTCGCCTCAGGCGAACTGTTTCTTATTACGTTTTGTGTGTTTCATTGTTATCATTCCGGGTGCAAAAATAACCGGGTAGCCTTTTACCACCAAAAAATCAATGAAAATCTTTTTAATAGTTGTATATGAAAAGGATTGTATATCTTGGAAGCAATGAAAAAAAATATTCTACTTCTTATTTTACTTACACCTGTTTGTTTGTTTGCACAAAACAGGTATGATATTGTGATTGATGAAATAATGGCGGATCCTACCCCATCAATCGGTCTTCCGGTAAATGAATGGATTGAACTGAAAAACACTACGACTGTTCCCATTAATTTACAAAATTGGAGAATAGGAGATGTAACAGGACAGAGTGGCCCGATGCCGAATTTCACTTTACAACCTGATAGTTTTTTAATAGTATGCTCCAGCAGTGCAGTGGCTGCTATGTCTGTATTTGGCACCACTATTTCTGTTACCAGTTTTCCTTCATTAGATAATGATGGCGACCAGTTATTTTTAAAAGCTGCCAATGGAAAAACAATCCATGCGGTGAATTATTCATCCGGCTGGTACCAGAATGAAATAAAAAAAGATGGCGGATGGACTTTGGAAATGATGGACACTAAAAGCCCCTGTGCAGGCAGCAGTAACTGGAAAGCAAGTGTAAATACAACCGGTGGAACACCAGGAAAAAAGAATTCGGTAGATGCCGTAAATAATGATGCAACTGCTCCCCTGTTGAAAAGGGCATATACAACTGATAACAGCACCATCATTTTAGTATATGATGAACCGGTTGATAGTTTAACTGCCGCAACATTTGCCAATTATTCTATTGATGGTGGTTTAGTGTTCACCGGAGTTGTAACCAATGCACCTCTTTTCAATACAGTACAATTAAAAACAAACACTCCTCTTATAGCCAATGCAGTTTATAACATTGCTGCTTCAAATATTAAAGACTGTAAAGGCAATACAATAAGCCTTGCTTCGAAAGTAAAAGTTGGTCTTCCATCAGATGCATCAGCCGGCGAATGGATAATTAATGAAATATT
>JBARSW010000667.1:0-2837 GCA_049644925.1 Chitinophagaceae bacterium
GCATCTGTTGCGCTGCTTTCATAATGGGGGCTTGCTTTTCAGCTTGTTCTTTTGATAGTCCTTTCTCTAACAAGCTGGCAATTTCCTTTTTATATTCATTGCCAAACATTACATAGTAATCACCTACAAAATGATCACCTTTTATGTTAGTACTTTCCGGTGTTGTTCCATTTGCAAAAAGTTTCCAGGCCACCATGCTTTTGCAGATATGTATGCCTCTGTCATTGGAGATACATGTTTTATATATTTCATACCCGCTGGCTTTTAAAATCTCGGCAACACTCCAGCCCAAAAAATTGTTTCTTAAATGACCAAGATGCAAGGGTTTATTTGTGTTGGGCGAGGAATACTCCACCATCACTTTTTGGCCATTGGCGGGTTTAGAACCAAATCGGGTATTGGAATAATTGGATTGTAATACTTCAATCCAGTAATAATCAGAAATAGTAAAATTCAAAAAGCCCTTTATTACATTATAACCGCTTATAAAATCGGGGTTGGCTTTAAAAATAGCCTCGCCCAATTCATTACCTAATTGCTCAGGCGATTTTTTCAATTGTTTTACAAATGAAAAAAGAACTAATGTATAATCACCTTCAAACTCTGGTTTTGTAATACTGATTGTAAGGTCTGACTCGCTAAAATGCTGTCCGTACAGACTTTCTATTTCCTTAATAATAAGTGGCTTTATTTTTTGTACAATACTCATCCTGCCTTTTTGATTTTGTTTGCAAATTTAAGAAACCTAAACGGCTAAATCTCAAGAAACAAATTCCCAATGCCATATCCGGTTGGAATTTCAGATTTGGAATTTCTTTCATTTACCTTTGTAAACATTTATGCGACGACATATTCATAATGCAAGAGATTTTATTCTGCCGATCATTGATTTCTTTTATCCGCCTTTCCGGAAGATAATGAACCAGCAGACATTCCGTTATGCTGCTTCCGGTGGGGGAAATGTCTTATTAGGATTCCTTGTATATTATATCAGTTTCAAATTCATTTTTGCTGAAAAGGACTTCACCTTTGGCTTTTATGCTTTCAAAGGCCATGTTGCGGCATTATTTATATCATTTTGCATCACTTTCCCGGTTGGCTTTTTTATGTCAAAATATGTAGTATTCAGCGACTCCAGTATTAAGGGAAGGGTTCAGTTATTCCGATACTTCATGATATGTATGTTCAATCTTGTGTTGAACTATATCCTTTTGAAAATATTTGTAGAGACTATACATATCAACCCGATACTGGCCCAGGTATTTACTATTTTCATAGTGGTTATTTTCAGTTATACTGCACAACGCAATTTTTCTTTTAAAGCTGATTCAGTCAGTGATGATGCTACAGACTGAAATTGATAGAGTCTACTTTTACAGATAAATCACCTTCACAATTACTACGGATAACTAATTGTTTTTGCATTGGGTAAATGCCAATGAGTTTGATATCACGGATGCTTCCATAACTGCGTATTCCATTTATCCATTCCTGGTTCAGTTGCTGGTTTATCATTGTTTTGGCCGAATCCACATAATTGCCAAGGTCAAAACTTGCATACTTACTTATTTCTTTGGTAATTTTTTTATCAAAAATCCAGTCTGCTGAACCAAGCAGTACATTTTTTGATTTGATATCGAAGTTGATATTCTGTACTTCAATTCTGCGTTTGACATTGTCATATACAGGTTTGCCAACCAGGTAAACCACACCGCTGTTAGTACCTGAAAAATATATTTTAATAATCAGCTTTTCAAATCCGCCACCATAAATACTGCAACTGTCTATGATGAATTTCTTTTTTATAAATGCTTTTTTGAATTCAAATTTTTTACCTGCCACATTCTGGTTCATGATAATACTCAGTGAATCATAACCAACCACTGCATCAAGAAAAATACTGAAACCGGGCTTTCTGCTGAATACACCGATATTGGGGACTTTGGAAATTTGTGTTGTTGGTTTCTCAAAACTTATTATGGGCTTTGCAGATAAACCAAGATACACATTCAACGAATCATTTTTTGCATACAGGTTATTAATACGGATTTTCTGCGGATTTATTTTTAACCAGCCTAATCCATATACATTGTAAATGCTATTCAACTGATCCCAAACTTGCTGGAAGCGGGGCTTAAGGTCAATGATTCCATAGTTTTTATCAAGGTCTTTTTTTGAAGCATCCAATTCTGCAACTATTCCTTTCATTACCTCTTTGGTTATATCCTGACCCCAGAAACAGACTTCGCATTTATCTTTCGGTATGGGTTCGTTTCTTACAAAATTCATTTTAACCTTATAATCAGGTAAAATGCTCAGGGAGTTGGTAAAGGAAACATCTACCTTTCTTTCTCCTTCACTGCCAAAGCCGCATTTACAAGCTGGTGTCCAGGGAGAAAGAATGGCGCCTTTTACGCAAAGACGGGTAGAACCAATGATTTTATAAAAACCGGTAAATCCCAGGGTTAGGCTGGTTCCGGAGGCTTTCATTACCAATGGACTGCGCCGGAATTCATATTTATACCTTGTGTCGCAACCTTCCTGCACCCATTTATCCGGGTAGCCGGGTGAATTAAAGACAGTATCAACACTTTTCTCCGCCATTGCATATACCGGTTTAAGGTTTATTTGTATGGGTATATTTATTTCTGAATTGGGAAGGGAATCCAGTTTGAAATTACCCGGAGAAAGATCAGGGTTTTCAGGATTTATTCTTTGGGAATAAATACAAGAATAAAAAAAGAAAAATAAAAAGATGGCAATACTCTTTTTCATCAGGTGATTGATTGAAGTATCAAAATTAGATAAAACAGTGTGAGAGAAATGTGAAGTTTGGC
>JBARSW010000668.1:0-5512 GCA_049644925.1 Chitinophagaceae bacterium
AAAAACAAACTGGAGATATAACCGACTACAATTACAATTAAATGACTGTACACACCCAGCATCAGTTTGTGATGAGTGAAATTAAAATTACCTAAATCTAACAGGAGTTTTGGATTTTTTACACCAATGGGTGTGCTGGTGAAAAAAGCCCATGCTGTAAATATGATACAGGTAATGATGCCAATGTTTACACCCTGCCTGTTGGCTCTTGCACTAAAGAGCCCCAATAAAAAGATGCCGACAATGCCACCGGAAAAAATTGCATAAACGGTAAAGATGATGCCGAGTACTCCTTCGTTGCCGGCGAGTAAATACAAGGCTCCAATAATAACGGAAAGAAAGCCGGAGATGACTACAAATAATTTACTGGTAAATAAATACTGCTTATCTGTTTTTTTAGGACGGAGTTTTTTATAATAATCCTGGATACCGACAGCGGCGAGTGAATTTAAATCAGCACTCAGGCTACAAATAGCAGCACTGATTAAGGCGGCAACAATAAAACCAATGACACCGGTGGGTAGTTGTGTCAAGATAAAATAAGGGAATACAGCTTCGGCTTTAATACCACCTGGTATTGGGTTTTGCTGATAAAATACAAACAAGGCTGTTCCGATGAACATAAAGATTGTCCAGATGGGAACGGTTAACAGAATACCCATAAAAGATGCCTTGATAGCGGACTTATCTGTTTTGGCAGTGAGGTATCGCTGTACTACAGTTTGATCTGTACCATATTTTTGAATAGCATAAAATGAGCCATTTATTATCATAACAATTAAGGTAAGTTGCGTAAACTTAAAATCGTATGGGCCAAAACCTATTCGATTATTTTCAGATGCGATTTTTATAGCTTCCGGCACACCGCCTTTAATGGAAAATAATAAAACTCCGAGACAAATAATTCCACTGGCAAATAACATAAAACCCTGAAATACATCCAGCCAGATTACAGCCTGCATACCGCCTTTTAAATTTACAACGACTAATACCGCTCCTACTACTGCCAGAATAATAAAAGGGTTGATGTTTGTCATTTTATTAATAGCAACTGCGATTAAAAATAACACTGTACCCATGCCTGCAAACTGCCGAATTATAAAAGAGGATGAACTATAATAACGGGCAAAGCCACCGAAACGTTTTTCAAAGTATTCATAAGTACTGAGGCCGATAACTTTTCTAAACAACGGAACGATGAACCAGATAGTGCCGAGTAAAATAATGGGTACCATTAACCCTTGTACTAATAAAATCCAGTTTTCTTTATAACCTGTGGCCGGGTAACCCAAAAAAGTCACACTGCTGATTAATGTAGATAATAATGATAGCCCCAATGCCCAGGAAGGGAAATTTCCCTTGGATAGAAAATAGTTTTCAGTAGTGTTTTGCTTATTGGCAAAACGGAAGCCGAGGTATAGGGTGATACCAAGGACTATGAGAATGATGATGTAATCTATAGGCTGAAGATGGTTCATTACAATCGTTTAGTTTATTTCACACAAATGCACAAAGAGCACAAGTTAGATTATGAAAACAGTTCTACTATTTCATTGGGCAATTCGTAACTACCGGGCTTTACTGTTATGAATAAATCTCCGGATTTCATTCGAACCACTCCCCTGCTTAATTCATTTACCGGCTCCATCATTTTTATATTTAACTCCTGTAAAATTGCAGCGGCTGTTGAACCCCCTTCAATAAACAATTCTTTTATTGCTGAATTTTCAATTAATTGCCTGGAAATTATTGCCATCTTTTTTCTCAATTCTGCTGCTGTTGATGTAAAATCAATTTCATCGTCAAAAGCAAGAATGAGTTGTTGTTTCCTTTTTAATATTTCTATCGCAATGATCAATACTTCTTCGTCATTTTCGTTTTCGAGGTAGCAAACGCATTTCTTTGCTTCCTTTAACTTTTTAATAGCAATCTTTCGTTCTTTAAAAGATGTGCCGCATACATAAATGAATGGCTTTTGCAGTTGCGGTTCAGATATATTTACAGCCGCATAGTTTTTACTTAATAATGCTGTAAAGAAATCACCGCCGCCTGCCAAAACCCAGCTTTCATCAATTTTTTTTGTCCATTCAGTATAGTCTTCCTGTTTCCCGGCTTCACCAACAACAATTCCTTTTTCCGGCAATGCTTCATTAACTTTTACTACTTCAACTTCGTTGTTGAGTAATTCTTTTACAAAAGAGCTGTTGATAGGGAACTCTGGATCATTTGCAAAGCCTGTTCTATCAATTTTTATATCATTTATAAAGTATTCGCCATTTTTAATTGTTCTGCCCAATGATGGATTTGCAGGCATAAAAATAGCTTTTTCATTATCCATCAATAGCATCTGTATACTAAGTTCTTCAATAATATGCCCCCTCAAAGCAGAATCGGTTTTTTTGTAAATAAAAGTTGGATGCTGTTGCAAAATTTTTTTTATTACTTTTTCGGTTTTTTCCAAAGCTTCTTTAATATTCAAAGAACGACTGTCGGTACAAACTACAAAGCCCCCATCGCCTCCCGAAAATATCGGGACAGGTCCCTGGGTGTAATTCAATAACTCCTCCTTTTCATCACTATACAAAAAAACGGGTAATTTTTTTCCATAACGTAAAGCAATTCCTGCTAACTCCGCCGCACCTGTAAAATCATCTGCGATAACAGCTATCATATTTGTGAGTTGTGAATGGTGAAAAGTGAATTGTGATGTAACTTACTCACAACTCACTATTCACTACTTACTATTTTTACTTAATTGCACCGCACTTTCAATGGCTAGTACCATTGCATCAGGACTGGCAATTCCTTTTCCTGCAATTTCAAAGGCAGTTCCATGATCAACCGATGTACGGATGATGGGCAAACCCAAAGTAATGTTTACTCCCTTCACACTGTCCATCATTTGCTTTTCTGCATTCCATTTAAACCCGGCCAACTTAAACGGAATATGCCCCTGATCATGATACATGGCTACCACACCCCCATAAGCACCCATGGCAGCTTTGGCAAACATGGTATCCGGTGGCACCGGCCCTTCTACATCATAACCTAAACCTTTTGCTTCTTCCACTGCCGGCAAAATTTCTAAATTATCTTCTGTACCAAATAAACCACTGTCGCCGGCATGAGGATTTAATCCGGCAACACCTATTTTCAAATTTGTTTTTCCCAATCGTTTTAATCCGTCAACTATCAATTCAATTACCTGCACAATGCGTTCTTTTTTAACCAAATCGCAAGCCTGTCGCAGTGATACATGGGTACTCACATGAATTACATTGATATTATCCTCCACCAGCAGCATTGCATATTTTTTGGTTCCCGTATAGTGAGCATAAATTTCGGTATGCCCGGCAAAATGATGCCCTGCTTCATTAATTGATTTTTTATTAATAGGGCCGGTCACTGTTGCATCGACTTCTTTTGACAGTGCAAGTTCAATCACTTTCTTCACCGCCTGAAAACTGGCTTCGCCACACATGGCATTAATTTTTCCAAACTCCAGTTTATTGATGTCGGTAATATTTAAATCTAATACATCAATTGTACCTACTGCAAAATTTGCATCAGCAACTTTACTAATTGCATTCACCTTTGCAGGCAATTTCAGCAAACTGATGATTTGTTCAAAAACTGCTGCATCTCCCACTATCAGCGTCCTGCATATATCATGGATGTTCTGTTTCAACAATGCTTTCACGGCTATCTCCGGTCCAATACTTGCCGGGTCGCCCATGGTAATTGCTATTATTGGCAGCCCCCTAACCCCCGAATGGGGAACAAAAACATCTTCTTTCGTAACTATATTTTCTTTCATAATTTTTTTTGTAACAAACTTCAGTTCCTTGAACATCTTCGTTGCACTTTTCAGGGTTCTGTTCTCAATTCAATTTCGTATTGAAGCCCTTCGGGGTTCTAATTCAATCCATCTATTCTTATCTCCGGATTTCACCCGGAGCTATTCACATTTAATCCTTGCCTACCGGCAGGCAGGCCTTCGGGATTATAAAGGCGGCATCACATATTCATCACACAAACCTTTTTGTTTCATCAATAATTTTAATGTATGCAAACTTTCACCGAGTGTACGGTTAGCCTGGTATAAAGCACCATACTCATCACTCAGATTTTGCATAGCATACATTTTCTCTTTATCTCCCAGTTCAAAGGCATCAATCATTTCGGTATATATTTCAGGCCAAAGGTTTCCTGTACTGGGTACTAATCCATCGGCACCATTCAATAAAGCATCAGCACTTTTTGCTGCCCAGCCTAAGATATAATGAAAGTCAGTTCTGTCTTTCCAAAGCCTTAGCGATTCCAACATTCTTTCTTCACTTCGTTCGCTGTCTTTAATTCCCACAATTTTTTTATGTTGACTTAATTCGTCTATCACCGACAACGGAATGCTCATGTGTGTGGTGGCAGGAATATTGTAAATGAATAATGGCAGAGAAATACTATCAGCCAGTTTCTCAAAATAAATCAACATCTGTTTTTCTGTCAAGGCATAATAAGACGGCAACGTGGCCACCAGCACATCCACTTTATTTTCACCACAATAGTTAGCAAACTCAATACTTTCATCCAGCACATTACTACCAATGCCAGCGTACAATAAAGTGCCGGATTTTTTGTATTTAGCAGCAGTTAATACATAATCCTTCTTCACTTCTATTGATAAAGAAGCTGCTTCGCCGGTTGTGCCCAGAATAAAAGGTGAGATATTATATTGGTAAAACAAATTGAATATTTTCTCAACGGCAATTTCGTCCAGTTTATAATCTGCAGTAAGTGGTGTTACTGCAGGAACAATCACTCCCGTATATTTTTTGCACCCATCCCCTAAAAGGGAGTTATTCGACGACTCGGCTTTTCTATTTAATATTTCTTCATTCATCATTTAATATGCAGCTTTATAAATTTCAATCGCATCTTTTTCTTCAATCAGCCGTGGGTTATTTTTCAGCAACCGTTGAATCTTCATCGCATCTATTGCCATTTGCGGAATGGCTAATTCCGGCACATTCACTTCTTTTAAAGTGGCTGGAATACCGCAGGCTTTGATTAACTCTCTGATTTTTTCGACACCAGCATATGCAGTTGCTTCATCAGTTCCTTTTCTCTCACATCCTAAGGCAATTGCGACTTCTGCATACTTCTTTGTTGCTGCGGGAATATTATACTCCATCACATAAGGTAACAACAATGCATTAGATAAACCATGAGCCAGGTGAAACATACTACCCAATGGATAACTTAGTGCATGAACTCCGGCTGTATTCACCGGCCCGAGACAAAATCCGCCAAGTAAACTTCCCATAGCTATATTTTCTCTGGCTTCAATATTGCTACCGTTCTGTACAGCGGTAACAATGTGTGCTGCTATCAACTGCATTCCTTTGTAAGCATACATATCAATAAAAGGCTGCGAGAATTTATTGGTATAGGCTTCCAGACAATGTGTTAATGCATCCAATCCGGTGGCTGCAGTAATTGCCGGGGGTACAGA
>JBARSW010000669.1:0-13852 GCA_049644925.1 Chitinophagaceae bacterium
CCTGCATACTTTGCATTCCGACCTTTCGATTCCCAATACCAATCACTGAGATTGCTGATACCTACCCATGCATTAAAACTTTTAACCGGGTAGTTTATTTTCATGTAAGCCAGCATGGCAGTATAGCCACCACCCGAAACGCCGATCATATGTACATTATTTGTATCTACGTTACAGTTCTTAACTGCAAAATGAATTGCATCTTCCAGGTCAGCAATCACTAAAGAACTGCCACAGGCTTTGGGATTATTATTCGGGCCTCTGAAATCGGGATGTATATAATTCCAGTCTCGCAATAATATTTCTTTTGCAAGCGGATCCTCCTGGTTGTAATCTCCACTCCAGGTGTGCAGGGAAATTATTAATGGTTGAGGAATAGATTGAGAAGATTTATAAAACCATACTTTTTGATTAGAACCATCGGCAGAAGATTTAATTTCCGTTTGCACAAAACCTGCCGGCCAGTTTTTATTGACTGTATTATCCCACTGAGTTTTTCCGCCCTGAGCATAGCAAAATAAATTTGAAAGAAATAAAATCAGTATAACAATATATGGCCGTTTCATATGAAAAAGAGGTTTATAAATTAATCGGTTGTGTGTTTTCAATTTACCTGAAAATATATTTAATTTTTAAAAATGACCTCCCGAAATGATCTATCATCCTGCCATAAGCTTCTGATGCCGCACCATTACCCCAATCATATATTGTAAATACTCCTATACCTAAGCCATTTTTATTGGTTTCACCATTATGTCCATAGTTCTAAATCTTAAATCTAAAATCGGCTAATGCCTGACGCTATAGATTTTATTTTCTACTCCTGCTCCTTTTATTGTCAATGATTTCCAGCTTTTGGGCAGACAAGATTTCACCTGCACTATTCCCTCATTTGATATTTCAATTCCTCCAAAACCAAAAATAACTGCTTGCAGTGCACCTCCTGCAGCAGTCAGGAAATATGGATTATTACATGTTCTGCATTCGGCCAGTACACCAAAAGGCGGACGTTGATTTGGCTTGTAGCCATCATTGAAATACGTATAGGCTTTTTCACAATCTCCCAGGCGGTTCGCTATAATAGAATATATTGAATAGGTCATTGCCGGACCCCTTCCTTTGTCTACTTTTTGGCTGTAATACTCCAGGTTTTTTCGGATAATATTTTTATCGGTAATATATTTTAACGGAAAGGTCAATAGATCAACATCTGCTTGCTTAATGGTTTGTCCTTTATATGTCTCGTGTTCCTTAATAACTCCGTTTTCAAATTTTCTGATGGGTATATTATTTGCAACCTTTATCCAAAGTGGATTTGCTTTAATTTTTAGAATATTTGCAGCACCCACAGCATTTTTTAGGGCTACAATAGCAGCGACATTGGTATATGCATTATTATCTACATTTTCCGCATATTCATCAACACAAATCACATTATGAATTTCATATTCACCCTTTTCGTTCAGCCTTGTACGGCTAACCCAAAAATCGGCAACTTCTTTAAGCACAGGGAAGCCTTCATTCTTTAACCAAATTAAGTCACGGGTAACTAAAAAATAATTCCAGAAAGCAATACCAATATCTGCTGTTGTATGATGTTCAAACAGACCTGTCATAGCCCATATAGGAGTTTCTTCACTACCAAACTCAGCAGATTCCAAGGGAAACATTGCTCCTTTGTATCCGTGTATAAATGCATTTTGCTTTGCCTCCTTAAAGCATTTCAAACGATAATCTATCAGGGTCTTTGCAATTTGTGGTTGAAGAACCAGAAGAGCAGGAAACATCCATATTTCAGTATCCCAGAAGGAATGTCCATTATACCCATTTCCTGACAAACCCATGGGAGATAACCCGTAATCGGCACCTTCCCGAACACATGAGTACAAATTAAAAAGCATATAACGTATGTTGATCTGATCCTCAGGGTTACCTTCGATGATGATGTCTCCTTCATCCCAAAGTTTAGTCCATTCATGCTGGTGTCTTTCCATAAGCCTTTCAATCCCTTCAAGAAATGCATGAAGAACTAATCGCTTTGATTCATTATAAGGGTCGTGAATTTGTACATCTGAGCATTGTGCAGAAATGAGACTGAATTTGAAAGACTCATTCTTTTGCAATTTTATGTTAAACCCAGAAACATTTTCGTCTTTGTCCTCCATTTGAACTGCTGCAGAACCTGATTGAAATTTAAACGCATTTGTATTGACAACCTTATGCCTTCCCGTTGGTGTTTCAGCATTTACAGTCGTTAAAAGAATATTATTTATCCTGCTTGATTCTTTTTTGCCAATTTTCAATCCTTCTCCACCTGTTATTCGATTTGATATGTATAATTCTTCATCACCAAGTGCTCTTATTTCAATATTTACGAGACTATTAAATGGCAACTGACGTAAAGAAATAATATCATACTGAATTTCCAACCTGTCCCAAAGACGAAACTTTGTTGATAATATTGATTCTTTCAGGTTTATTTGCTGATCCAGTATTTTGATTTGAGAGGAATTGGTATTACTTAGTCTGGCACCGTCTTTTGTAGCTATATCGAGGTTCATAAAATTAATGCCTTGTACAATATTTGAAACACCATCACCTCTTCCGTATACATCAAACACACCATTTAACATGACTTTATCTATACTCAATGGTTTTTCGGATGGCACAATACCAATCATTCCATTAGCTACAAATGGGGCAAGGAATTTATCACCCAGTTGAGATTTTAATATCCAATTCCTATTCTCCTGACAAAGAGATAAAGAAGTAGTATTAACCAAAATAACAAGTACTAATAAAATTTTTGTTTCCATGATTCAAAATTTATTATATCCTAATTTATAGACTTGCCGGTAACGTCACTCAAAAAACCTAATGCTATAAAAAAAGTTCATTATTACAAAAAATATTCTATTCATGACTTTATGTTTCAATTAGCAGTTATTCAATTCTTTTTCCGTACCATATTGCAACACTCACATAGTGTTGTTCACATTCATTTCCGTGTCCGGCTTCAATCGATGCATGAATACTTTTCTTAAAAAGTATTGGATCATTTATATGAAACCTGTAGGTAACATACCTGCCATCAAAAAAACGGTCATGGTTCGTAATATTTTTTTCGGAATGCGAAACTCCATGATCGAATGCCTGGTATACCCTATGAAACCCCCATGCCATCCCAAAATAATCTTCTGTGCCAGTACCATGCAATCTGGGTGGCCAGGGTTCATTGTCAATGACAAACATATCATCCCCTTCGTACCATTTCCCTTTTCTGTCGGGATGAGATTCAACACAAAGTATTGTTCCAACATATTTCCCCTGATAACCATTGACATTTAAAAATTCATAATTACCCGCTACACTCTGGTGTTTTACTTCGTTCCAGGGTTTAGTTATTTGATCAGGAAGTTCATAATTACCGGAAGTATTCAAATCCTTTCCTTTGTTGGAGGCTATTGTTGGCGACTTGATATTATAATTGGCATGAAACAAAAGAGGCTTAGCTTGGAGTGATAACTCTATATAATCAACGTAATAGAAAAAATCTATATTACCGGGAGTATTATTCTGAACTTCGATTTTTACATTTTTGGTAAAAGGCATTGGAAAATGAATATTAAAACTTCCGGCACCTGTACCTGCCTGATCCTGATTAAGCTTTCTTGCCCTCATCACATTTAGAACTGGTGTAACTAAATCATTAACCCGCCAGGGGCCGGTACCGGTAAACATTCCAAGAGGTACATTATCAACAGTAACTTCATTATCAAAAGTCATTTTTATTTTAACTTTTTGCAGATAAAAAGTATCAGCAGTCTGGATGGTAATCCAAATCCGTTGGATGATACCAGAAATATTTTTAAGGTCACACAGTGTATGTGTTTTGCCAGGTGCAATGTGTACAGCATCAATATTAAACCCACTTGTATCATATGAGGAAAGACGTTGTCTTTTCCCTTGACCGGGTTTCCATAAATCATTCAAATTCAATTCCGTTTGTGCTAACACTAAACAAACGGAAATAAAGAGAAAAAGAACAATAAATGAAAGTGATTTAATTGACAAGTTCATATTTGAAGCTATTATTTGTATGAATAGATCCAGTAATAAAATTCATTGATCTCGTTTTTTTGCGGCGATGCAACAAATTTTATTTCAATTTCAATTCTCATTTTTCCTTTTGTATATGAAACAGGGATTTCAAAATCACTGTCGTACCAGCCATCTACAATGCCTTTACCTGTACTGAGCGATGGAATTACAATGTGCCAGGGGCGTTCAATCTTTCTCCCATCAACAAACACTTCTGCTGTTTGCACACCATTGCCATTGCGATTTATTCTTTTACGAAGTTTAACGCCTTGGTTTGATGGATCAATGTTTACAGTAAACTTACTTGAACCATTAAATGCTTTGCCATCATCGGTATAAGTTCCGTAATCCAGGTTTCTTTCATAGCCGTCGTAGCCATCCTTCAGAGTCCCTTTCCAGGTAAGTTTTCTGACTGTATAATTATGCCGTTGTTCATCAAAGTGATTTCCCATATCTATTTCATCAGTCAGGAGAAGGCCTGATTTGGCTTTTGATTTATAATAAAAAACAATAGCATCGGTTTTTCCTCCATTAACAAATTGGGGCTTTGTTAATGAGTACTCGTAAGTAATTAAAATGTTTTTGTTGAATATGTAACAGTCATTTAAGTAGATACGGTAAGCTCCGGTATATCCGTCAATCAATCCACCCCAAAGTTGTTTTTGCCAAGCCCGGCCTCTCCAACCCTGATTGTGGTCATCTTCTGTACCACTGCCATGTATCTGTGGTGTTTTGCTATCATCAATGTAGGTAAACTCGTCTCCATCCATATCATACCTGTCGGAAAAAAATACAAAGCCAACCACATGTCCTTTGCCTTTTTCCTCAAATGCAACACCCCTGAAACCAATCGTATCAGGATCAGCATCAATTGTTCTCTTTGCATAAAAATACCCTGTTTTGTCAGCATCATAATTTGTAACAGCCGAAGGTTTAAACATCAGTTCACAGGTAAGATTGCTGATATCTTTACCCGAATTATTTTCCAGAACAATTTTTGCAGATTTCCAGAAAGACATTGGCCAGTAAGAATAAAAGCTTCCTTTATCCTTATTAAATCCAAACATTAATGTGGTTAAAGTTTGAGCAAACACTTTGTCGGCTGTTCCCTGATAATCTTTTGCTCCTGCACCAAATAAATAAGAAAGAGGCAAATCAATGGCAGCATTTTTGTCACCATCCCAGTAAATTTTCAGTTGCGAATTATAGAATATTTCCTTTGTGTATGGTTTTAGATTAATTTTTATACCCACAATAGAACCAGCGTTTTTTATTTCAGCAATAATTTTGGTTTCTTTGTTTTTGATTGCATGTGAAGTGACAATTTTTCTACAACCTTTTAAATCATTGGGATTTTCTCCCACTTTATTCCATTGGTTAATGACAGCATTTCCATTTTCGGTGCTTCCATTCCATGTTTTCAGTTTATAATCTGCAGGAAAAGAAAGCGATGTATATTGATACCATTTTGAGTCCATTTCTTCGAACGATTTGGCATTTGGCCGGAGTGTTACTTTTAAACGCTTCTTAAAGGAAAATGGGTAGTATAGATTAGCAAACAAATAACCTGTATCCATAAAAGCAAGAGGAGCAGTAAAAGGAGATTTCTTTGTGCCAAAAAAATCTTTTAAGTGCATATTAATTCGAGGTTCTTTTTCATCATCGAAGTAATAACGAATATTGGCATCAGCCCTTGGATGGTTTAAATCTCCATAAGGCAGAAAAACTCCTGGTTTAATAATATCACGGTAAGTGTCGTACCATGCATTCATCTGCTGACGGTAAAGTACTCCGGGGCCGTATTCGTCAAAAATTACATACTCTTTGGTTGTTGATCCGTCAGGCTGTTTAACAGAATCAACATATTGTGTAAAAGCTGCTAAAAAATGATGATCCCAGTTTTTGCCGGTAACATCGTAAGCTAAAGACTGTTTCGTTACTGTTCCGTTAGGAAAGAGTAAAGGCAATTGAGCAAAGTTTTGCATTGCCTCTAAGCCAACCTTTATTTGCGGATTACCGGATGAATGCTGTTTATTTCCTCCCGTTTGTGCTATTACTGAAGATTCGGAAATGGATAGAACGAAAAAGAAAAAAAATAATGATTTTAATGATACATCCATTTTAAAATATTTTATTTGACCACAGTATTATTTTTAAATCATTGAAACTGTTCATTTACAAAACTGATGAATAATGCAGCACTCCAGCCAAATTCATGAAGTGCACCAATTACTTTTTTTCTTGGCAAAAAATCCGGATGGGTTTTGGCAAGCGGATCATAGTATTCATAAATTGACCCGGATGCATTATAATATCCGGAAATCCTGCTTATTACTCTTTTAGCAACTTCTCGGGCTGCATCCATACGATTATACCGTTTTAAACCCCTGTAAATAAAATATGAATAATTAATCCATGTTCCTCCCCTCCACATATTCAAACTGTAATCCTTATCCTTTAATGACAATGAGGGAAACGGAATTTCAGTAAACCATTCTGTAGAGTCCATTACCTGTGTAAATAATATTTCCTCTCTTAGTTTATCGGGTATCCCTGCAAATAATGGCAGCAACCCTGATACAGCCTTTGATCTGATAAATTCGCCTGAAAGCGTTTTATCATAATAAAAATTACTGTTGCTATCCCACATTAGTTTATTTATCCTGTCGGATAAAACTGTTTTCTGTTCTGTAAATATCTTTGCCTCATTATGATTCCCGATCTCCCTTGCAATCATTGATAAATATTCCAGATCGTTAACCAAAAAACTGTTCAGGTCAATTCCCTCCATTTTCAAAGTATTATCGAAGCGTGGAGTATTATCCATTGATTCATCGAAGTTGATCCATTCATATAAACCGTTTTTATTCTCATCCCTGTTTGTCTGTATCCAGCCAATGAATTTTTTAAGTCCGGGATAACAGGACCGTAAGAATTTTTTATCCCCGCAAGTCTTATATATTTCCCAGGTACACCAGCTTAAAACAGGTGCTGCTATTATCTGAGATTGCCAGTAAGGACATATCATATGCGGAATAAATCCGTTTTCCTGTTGAATACTTAGCACAGATTTTATACAGTTTTGTGCCTGTTCTTTATCAAAAAAACGCCATCCCAGTCCATGAAAACCACTATCCCATTGCCACATACATTCATGTGGACTTCTGTCCGGTGTTGTCCAGTTGGTTTTTATTGGGTCAGCAGGCGATTCCACATTTCCCCGAAGTATGGAGTATGCCTTCTGGTAAGTTCGGTAAACTGCATTGTCATTAACCATATTTCTTATTGGGTTTTTAGTAATATATACCTGTCTTCTCTCTTTTACAATTTCATCAATTTTATATTCAGGGGCTGTATACGTTGATTTGCCATAGTGTAACGAAATTGAAAATTTCACTTCCTTATTACGATATTGCTGTACCGGAATGATGATTTTATTTTTTTCAACACTTATATCATCAAAGAATTGTATGACTGTTTTATTTATTGAATCGGATATAATCAGCGTATTTTTTTCAAAACTGTAATTGCCTAAATATTCGCAATACAGTTCTATTTGCGATGAAGGATCATTATTCGATTCAAGGATTTTCAATTTTCCTCCGATTGTTTTTCTGTCAACAAAGGCAAACTCTATTTGAGTTTTAATGCCTTTTGCAGATAGAATAGTTTGTATATAGGAGGAAGTTACAGCATTAAACTCAGCCTTTTCAAATGCAGGATTTCCGGTTCCCGGCAAAAACTGGTAAACAGATGCCCCGGTTTTAATGCCAAACCAAATGGGTCTTTTTCTTAGAATTTCCTCAGCAGATGATGTTGTAATATAGGGGTCTTTATTCGCAAGCCTGAAACCAAATCTATCCCCCAGCGTAAAACAAGTATATCGTTCGTTAAACATTGTTGGCCCATCAAGGGCACTAAAACAAAACAATTGTTTGTTGCCCCAGGTATTAGGTAATAATGCTGTACGACTTGATTTACTTACTGTATTACAGGAAAATAAAAGCAAGCAAAATAAATATATTGTAATTCGTACCATTGCGTTTTGTTTATTCATTGATTATTCATTACTAAAATGTTTATTCCAGGCCGAAGCAGCAACCGGAAACATAGACACCCGGAATTTGGTTATATTATATGGAACTAAATTAATAATAGTGTCCTTCCCTTCGTTAATAAGGTTTGCTGGCAAGGGCTGTAATTCAGTGGGCTTCCAGTCAAATTGCACAGCAGGAACAGTGATGGTTACCGGAGGATTTTCGGGTTGCCAATGCCAGGGCCTCGTCATTTCATGTCTTGCAATTTCTGTCTTTTCGTTGATTTTATCCGGTACCAGATTCAATGCAAAATTAAATGGCACTTGAAGTCCAGTTTCATTAGGTCCATTATCAGGAATCGGCAACGCAAAAAGAAGCGGACCATAAAAAACACTACTGTAAGGATTATTAATTTTTTCTTTGGTTCTTGCAATTCCACGGGACTTCTCACTTTCGGTGAAATAATTTATATCTGCATAATTTGTTTCCCTGCCTTGCAATACTTTCACTTTCATTGGAAATACAAGATCAATTTTATCACCCGATTCCCAGGTTTTGCTAATTAATGCAAATCCCAAATCATTTATTACAACATTTACCTGTTTATTATTGACTTTAATAACCGGGTTATCGCACCAACCGGGTATTTTAAAATGGATTGAAAAGTTATTTTTCTTTTCAGTAACCATAGCCATTTGTATATTTTCTTCAAAAGGATAATTGGTTCTTGATTTTATTTTAACCGGTATCCCATTTATTTCTGTAGTTAGCACATTTGGTCCGTAAAGAACCGCTGCCAAATCGTTGTCCCCGGTTTTCATCCACATATTTATTACATAATTAGGAATAATGCGACTAGTGTTACCTACGCAACAAAGCACAGGATGTCCAATTTCAGTGAAAGTATAGGATCCTCCTCCACTCGGATGTTGGGGGCATTCTTTTGGAAGTTCTGTGCTTATCCTATTGGGACTTTGGTAATAACACATGGTCTTAAAATCCCTGCTGACTGGAGCAGGTCCGGCATTAAAAAATATTTGTTCAATTTTATCTGAATAGGAACTTTTACCGGTAATTCGCAACAGCCAATTCAATGTATTGGAACTTGAAGTTATATTACAGGTTTCTACATTTCGGGTGGAGCCAATTCCAGCCATATATTCTTCAGCAGAGATCAATCCAATGGGTAATAAATTATCTTTTTCGCCCCACTCCAGTGCTTTAATTGAAGCATTCAAATATTCAGTATTGTGGTTTATAGTGCTTAAAATTGCTGGAACCCTGATATTTTCATAATAAATAACTCCATGGCCAACTTCAAAATTTCCTTTATTCCAAACGCTTATAAGGTTTTTTAAATTCGGCTTATCTGAAAGTTCAAGGGCTTTGGATAATACTCCGGCATCTTTACTAAACAACCAGGTTTCAACAATGGGATCGATATTAACCATACCGTTGACATCGAGAAAATCTTTACGAATCAGTTCCGGGTATGTATATGCTGTGTAAACTTTTACCAGGGCTTTTAAAACGCTGGGGTCTCTTGTAGCAGAATAGTATCCCACCATTGCACGACCTATATGTGAATGAGCCCAATTTTCAAATGTTATGTCGAGTTGATTTTTTGGACGCCAGTAAATAAATGAAGGCCCTCCGTTTAAAACTCCTTTTACAATTGGATCAAGCCTTGCTCTGGCTTTCTGAATAAGAACACTGTCATCCAATATGTAGGCTAATTTCACTAATCCATCTAACCAGTAGGCAGATTGTTCCAACGGCCAGTTGGTTCCTTGCGGTCCTGCCTGAAATGCCTCAAATGATTCACCCGACCAGCCTTTTTTGAAAACAGTTGAGTTTTCGTTTAAGTGGCCTGTTATTCCGTTGGCAGCTGCATTTGCCCAATCAAGTAACCAGCCATCAGGTTTTATTGCCCCAACATTTAATGGATA
This sequence comes from Chitinophagaceae bacterium, assembly GCA_049644925.1. Classification (GTDB taxonomy): domain Bacteria; phylum Bacteroidota; class Bacteroidia; order Chitinophagales; family Chitinophagaceae; genus JJ008. The sequence continues at coordinate 10,088 of JBARSW010000669.1, forward strand.
ATAGACAACAGCAGGACCTTGGTATGCCCTTGATTTTTTTTGATTTTTTTCAACAGATTTACATCCGTATGATAATACAATAAGAATGGATAGTATAACAATTTTCATTATAATGCTTATTCTTAATTGATAGCTTGCGTAATTACATTGTATAAATATCCCTCCAAAACCAGGCGGATTCTGGAAGAAAACACTGATACCCAAATAGCTGTCATCATCTCCTACAAACCTGATTTAATCATTTTCCATTTGGGCCTGCTGCGCAGCTGAAAAGCAAGTTTATAATAACAGCAACGGGGAAAAATGCTCAATTAATTTTCTCACAATATGCTTTTGGATGTCATTGCTATTCCCCTTTGTTGTATTACATCAGATATTTTATTATTAACTTTGAAGCGCAGCTCAATAATAAAAGTGCTATAACTGCAATCGGAAAAGAAAGCTTGTTAAATTTTTCCATAAAATCCTTTTTCGGAATTACATCATTCAAAAAAAGGGAGAAGAGTTCTGCCAGATTGCACAGCAGAATCTTCTACCCTTGTTACCTATAACTGCTGCTTATGAATCCTACCAGTTTGGATTTTGTGTTAATCCCGAAATATCAATTTCTCTTTGGGGGACTGGAAACACTTCATGCTTACCTACTATAAAACCAGGGAGTTTTGATGCTGCCTCACCTGTTCTTATCAAATCAAAATAACGGAGGCCTTCCCCAGCAAACTCTAACCTCCTTTCATTCCAGATTGCCTGTTTCAACGCTGTGCCGGTTAGGGTTATATTATGTAAATTATCTTTAAAGGCCCTTTGCCGTACCTGGTTTAAGTAACCCTGTGCTTTTGCATCATTAGGTGCAGTAGCCCTGTTAAATGCTTCAGCAGCCATTAATAAAACATCTGCATAACGAATCAACCTGTGATTATTTTCCCAGTTAAATTCAATTTGCCCACTGGTTTGTCCCTTCATTGGATGATACTTAAGGTTATATAGGTTTGTACCACCACCATGATTAACATTTAAAGCCGGGTTAGCCAATTTGTATTCCTCAAAATTAATGTAGGTGCCAGCTTTCCGGTAATCACCGGCTTCAAAAATTGTTGCTATAGCTGGTACCATAACAAAACTTCCCCATCCTGGTGCATAAGGCATAGCGGAGGTACCTGTTATTGATGGCACACCCCAGTTTTGCACCATATAATTTCCCTGGCCTCTTGCGGGACCACCCCCATTCCAGTTGTAATAAGGACTTTTATTGGAATACTGAATTTCAAATACAGATTCAGGGCCATTTTCACCTGCTAATAAAAATATATCTGCATAGTTGGGAACCAGGCTAAATGCACCAGAGGTAATCACATTTTCCAGCATAGCTGCCGCTGCATCAAATTTATTTTGAAACAACAAGACTTTTCCTAACAAGGCCTGTGCAGCATATTTCGTTACCCTACCCTTCTGAGTTGCAGTAGTTGTAGTGGGCAAAACTGCAATGGCCGCATTAAGATCGCTTTCAACCTGCTTATATACTTCTGCCTTGGGTACCCTTTTAAGTGTTTTAAAATCGGCAACGCCCAATTTTCTGTCTGTAAATAACACCACATCGCCAAACACTTGTGTCAATGTGAAATAATAATAGGCTCTCAGAAAATGCAATTCCCCATAAAGTGCTTCCTTATTGGCAAAATTGATTGTTTCACCCGCCAAGTTTTTATCCTTGTGCTCAAACAGGTAATTTACCCGGTTCACCCCTTCGTATCCAACTTGCCATTGTATTTGACCCAACCCATTAGCGGTTGTGAAAAAAAAGCGGTCATACGAATCGGCGTCAGTTGTACCGCCTACACCTGGCACTGTAACGTCATCACTCATCAAATCAGAATAGGCATTTAAACCGTTATTAACCCATTGAATGGGTGTGTAGCAACTAACTGCCATTGTCTGATAATCGGATTCAGATTTTAAATAATCCGCATCGGTAATTACGTATTCGTCATGCGGATCAAAATCTACCCATTTTTTACAACCTGTAAAAAAGGTTAGTAGCATAATCAATCCGACAATTTTTTTAATATTTTTCATACTATAATATTTTTAGGTATTAAAATCTAATGTCTATTCCTGCCGCAATTGTTCTTGCCTGCGGGTAATTGCCACGGTCAACACCTGTTTCCATAATCCCACCACCTAATTCAGGATCATAACCACTGGCTTTGGTTATTGTTAAAAGGTTTTTAACCTGAACATAAACCAGTATTTTACTGAACAGTTTATTCTTATACAGTGAAGGTGGTACTGTATAGCCCAGCATTACATTTTTTATTTTAACAAATGAACCATCCTCAATAAACCGGTCAGAGACTCTCCAGTTCGCATTCTTATCATCCGTTACATGGCGTGGATAACGGGCATCATTGGTTGTTCCTTCACCTGTCCACCTGTTTAAAATTCCTGCCCATTTATTAGTATATACATCATTACGTTCATACGCCCTGTACACATCATTTCCCTGAGAGAGATAAGTAAACATAGTAAATTCGAAATTCTTAAACTCAAATCCAAGATTCCAGCCAATTGTATAATCCGGGAAGGGATCTCCAATCTGAACTTTATCCAGGTCTGAGATTTTGCCATCTCCGTTTGCATCCACAAACTTTATATCACCGGGTGCCACATTTGTTTGTGTGGGGCTAGCGGCAATTTCTGCGGCGTTCTGGAATAATCCATCTGTTTTGAAACCATAAAAATGTCCGGGTGTAAATCCTTTTGCAAAACGGGTGGAATTATAGGTGACTCCATTAAAATAACTTCCACCCGAATAGAATGCCGTTCCATCTGTATTGGTTGCAGTTACCATATTGTTTGATGTGGTAAAATTAACTGAGGTGTTGAATTTGAAATCTTTTCCAATCAGAGTGTTATATCCAAGTGACAGATCAAATCCTTTTGTTTCTGTTGTTCCAATGTTTGAAGCAACCTGTTGCGAAGTTCCGGCATAAAGTGATGGAGGATCATTAAAAAGTAATCCGTCCACGGCTTTGGTGAAATAATCGGCAGACAAGGATACTTTATTTTTTAATACCCGAATATCAAAACCAGCATTAAACTGTATTTGTTTTTCCCATCTCAGCACCTCGTTTACAAAGGAACCAATTGTAGAGCCTGGAATAAATACGCCGCCAAAAGTATAGCCATTACTGTTTACAATAGTACTGTAACTCGGGCCACCAGTAACTACTCCAACGTATTGCGGACTAACATTTTCATTACCTATACTACCGTAGCTGCTCCTGATTTTCAGATAGTCAATGAAGTCAACTTTGAAAAAATCTTCTTTGGTTGCTACCCAGCCCACAGAACCTGCAAAGAAATTGGCAAATTTATTTTTGGGGCCAAAGGCGATGGAACCGTCACGACGGGCTGAAAAGGAAGCCAGGTATTTATCCTTATAATCGTAATTTATTCTCCCGAAATACGATAAGTTTCTCCTGGTTAAATTTTGCGTACTTGATCCACCAGATGCATTGGTATTTGTAGCAGAATTAACGCCTGTGGCAGCCGAAATATCGGCATAAGCCCAGGAGTTAAATGGCACCCCTTGCCTTGATGCAGAAAAACCATAGCCTGTTGATCTTGCTAATGAATAGCCAGCCACCGCATCAAAATTGTGTATATCTTTCAGAGTATATTTATACTCTCCAAATGTTTCAAATGTATAATAAGAACTGGTATTGGTGGATTCGCTTACACTGTTATGTTTACCTGATATAACAG
>JBARSW010000670.1:0-2178 GCA_049644925.1 Chitinophagaceae bacterium
AGATTTATTCAACCCCACCCCATCATCTTTTATAGTAACTCTCCATTTATTATTACTTTCAATAATTATATTAATATTATTCCCTTTGCTGTGTTTTAGGGAATTATTTATGGCTTCTTTTATTATATGATAAAGATGAAATGCCTGAAAAGAAGGAAGCAGGCAATCATTTTTTATTTTTTCCTCCACTTCAATAATTATTTCCGGGTAACTTTTTTTGATCCTATTAATAAAACTTTTAACCCTGTCACTTATAGCCGTCAGCGTCAACGCCTCTTTTTTAAGCACCCAGATGGTATCATTTAATTCTGAAATAATAGCATTGGAATTACTTTTAAGTTCCAGGTAGGCATTTTGTGTTACTAAATCATCTTCAGCAGGTTGAATATAATTCAGATTAGAAGATAGTGAAGCAGCATAAACACCAAGATTATCATGCAAATCGGCGGCAATTCTTTTTCGTTCATGTTCTTCTGCATCTTTAACTGCATGTATTGAAAGCCTTTTTTCTTCATCCAGCATTAGTTTTAATTTATGCCTTTGCCGTCGCCTGTAATTTATAAATATCAACCAGCTAATAATAACTCCCATTGCGGTAAAAAGTAATGAGCTATATAACCAGTAATTTCTTTTTGTAATTTGTAATTCCTGTTCAATAATTGTTTTTTCTTTCTTTTCCGCTTCATACTGAACCTGCAAATAATTCAGTTCATAAGATGAGTTTTTATTGTTAAGCGAATCTCTTACTGAAATAAGGCGTTTAAGCGTTTCTCCATAATGCTTATAATCTTTTGCAACTAAGTAATTTTCTGAAAGGGAATTATATAAAAGCAACAGAAGACCTGGCGATGATTTTTGTTTTTCCACCATAGCAATACCTTTTTTAGATATTGCAATCCCTTTTTCCGGCTTGCCGGTATTTGCATAAAATGACGCCAGTACTGTCATATCTGAAATAATGTAAAGCGTATCGGCAATAATTTTTCTTACATTCAATCCTTGCCACAGGTTTTGTTCTGCTGCTCTATATTCTTTTCGGTAGCTGAGCATCAGGCCTTTTAATATTAGTCCCTGGCAGAGTATAAAGAGGTTTTCTTCATCCCTGGCAATTCTTATTGCATTATCCGCATAATATTCTGCTGAGTCAGCATAACCCTTAATGTGATTTGCCTGGTATAAATGCATAGAAGCAATACCTGCATTAATCTGTAAATGACCGTTCACTTCCCTGTATTTAGCGGATAATCTATCAGGAATAAATGAAAGTGCATGATGAAATAATTTTAATGCTTCTTTATCCTGTCCCCGTAGTAAGTAGGATAATCCTATACCTCTTTCTGCCATGAGTATAAATAAAGTATCCTTTCTTCGTTTTGCCTCGTTACTTAATGCAAAGAAAGTATTCACTGTTTCCTCTGACCTGCCGGATCTGTAATAAACAATCCCCTTCAATTGAAAAAAAAGTAAATAAGCCTGCGATTCATTATTATTTTCCTTAAGTGTTCCAAGATAATAATCTGTAATTTTTAAACAGCTATCCTCTTTATTATTTATCAGCAAACTATAGGCAATATAATAGTCTGCCATTATTGAATAATGACTATCCGGTATGGTTCTATTGAGCTTCCTTAACTCAAATGCATATTTACTAATGGAATCTGCAGGCAAGGAATATTTCTGATTGCATAAATCCAGCAATGCCCCAGATTTTTCCTTATCACTTTCTGCAATAATTACCTTTTTCTTCAGGCTGTCAATTCTCCGGGTTTGTGCAAAGACTGAAACTGACAAACCCCAAAAAAGGAAAAGATGGATGAATCTTCCCGCATTCATACCCTGAAACTACTACAAATTAAGTATTGTTACCACAACTGAATAGCTGAAATTTTGGGTTCTGAATTAATAAGTGCTCCTTCCTATGTATGCTCGTTAATCCCTCCCTGATTTAATAATTACTAAATACTCAAGCATGAAAAAGATTTATTTATCAGGAGTTTGGCTGCTGTTTGGAATGGCAACAATAGCACAAACATGGACAGGTGTTACCAGCAAAAACTGGAATACACCCACAAACTGGAGTACAGGAGTTGTTCCGGGTGGATCCAGTAATGTTACAATCCCCGGGGCTTTATCTAATTATCCGATATTAGGTAACAATACCACTATTAACAGTATCAC
>JBARSW010000671.1:0-2375 GCA_049644925.1 Chitinophagaceae bacterium
AGGAGAGGATAATCATCCATAATCCATCGGCCGGATTACCATAAGCAAACAACCCAAATCGCAATACCCAGGCAATCATAGAAAATAACATTACTTTTTTAATACCAAAGCGTTTCAGAAAAAATGGAATGGTAAGTATAAACACCGTTTCCGAAATCTGGGAAATGGACATTATAATTGTTGAATATTTTACCACGAAAGAATCAGGCCCATACGCTGGTATTTTTTTAAAATCATCTAAAAAAGTATCGCCATACATATTGGTAAGCTGTAAGGCAGCTCCTAGAAACATGGCAAAAATAAAAAACAGCGCCATTTTATATTTAGAAAAAAGTTTAAAAGCACTTAATCCCAGTTGTTCAATTAATGAAGCTTCTTTTGCTATTGATTTTTGAGGAGGACACTTTGGCAATGAAAAAGAATAAATTCCCAAAGCAATTGCAGCTACAGCACCAATAATAAACTGGTTGGTGTTTGCTTTACTGCCGGTAAGATTTGTTGTCCACATGGCCACAATAAAGCCAATGGTTCCCCAAACCCTGATGGGTGGAAATACCTTCACTACATCAAAGTTGTTTCGCTTCAGAATTGTATAAGAGATAGAATTAGAAAGCGAAATGGTAGGCATGTAAAAGATCATCGCAATAAAAATTACATAGTAAAGTGTATTGGCATCTTTTACATATGGAACATAAAATAGCACTGCCCCATATAAAATATGCAGGATTCCATAGAGCCTTTCTGCATTAATCCATTTATCTGCGATTATTCCTGTTAAAGCAGGCATAAACAATGAAGAAAGGGCAAGTGTAGAAAAGATCGCACCAAATTGGGCTCCCGTACCCATATTGTTGGAGAAAAAATAGGTTGCAATTGTAATTAACCAGGCACCCCAAACAAAGAATTGCATAAAGCTTAAAATCGTTAGTCTTAGTTTTAAATTCATATTATTAGGATTGAATAAGGCAAGATAAGCATTTTTGAAATTGACAACTTAGCAATAGTTAACAATTTCGTTACCCGTAACTTTGCTTCCAAATTTTTATTTTTTATGATGAGTACAGTGGAATTATCTGAAGATTTGAAATTGATTGCTGAAAAAGTCAGATCAGGAAAAAGAATTTCAGATGAAGATTGCCTTTTACTATTTGAAAAAGCTAGCCTGGGATTTGTGGGTAGCCTTGCAAATGAAATAAAAGAAAGGCTGCATGGTAATAAAGTTTTCTTTAACCGGAATTTCCATATCGAACCGACGAATGTCTGTGTATTCAGTTGCAATTTTTGCAGTTACAGTAAACTCTATGCTCATCGGGAAGATGGCTGGGAACTTAGTATAGACCAGATGCTGGAAATGGTAAAAAAATATGACGGCAAACCGATTACTGAAGTTCATATTGTGGGTGGTGTACATCCAAAAATGGATTTGCAATTCTTTGCAGATCTGCTAAAAGCTATTAAAACACATCGTCCCGGTTTACATATAAAGGCTTTTACGGCGGTGGAGTATGATTATATGTTCCGCAAGGCAAAAGTAAATGCAGAAGAAGGTTTGAAATTTCTTATTACGGCAGGGCTGGATTCGATCCCCGGTGGCGGAGCAGAAATTTTTCACCCGGAAATAAGAGAAAAAATTTGTGCTGATAAAGTGGATGCTGATGGATGGTTACATATTCATGAAACGGCTCACAAACTGGGATTACATTCCAACGCTACAATTCTCTATGGCCAAATTGAAAAATACGAACACCGGGTTGATCATATGAGAAGGTTGAGAGAAGTACAGGACAGAACAAAAGGATTCAATACTTTCATACCGTTAAAATTCCGTAATAAGGATAATGATATGAGTAGTGTTTCGGAAAGCACCCATATTGAGGATATGAAGATGTATGCAATTGCCAGAATTTATCTTGACAATTTTCCGCACATAAAAGCCTACTGGCCTATGATTGGCCGGCAAAATGCCCAGTTATCTCTTTCCTTTGGAGTAGATGATATTGACGGAACGATTGATGACACAACAAAAATTTACAGTTTAGCCGGCTCTGAGGAACAAAATCCATCTATGACAACCACTGAACTGGTTACACGGATTCAACAGGCAAAAAGAGAGGCGGTGGAGAGAGATACTTTGTATAATGAGATTAAGCATTACAAAGAAGGATATTCAGAATTACCCAACGGGTTAAATTAAAAATTCTCTTTGTTGAAAATAAAATAGAAACTAATACATAAAAAAGCCGCCTGGATTTTTCAGGCGGCTTTACCATATTTAAAAGCATTTTTTATTCCAATTCCTCCTCCTCTTCCTCATCATCAATTGAATTTGCTAAGTCATCATCAGGGAATCCATTTTCATCAATACTATCTTCATC
>JBARSW010000672.1:0-1992 GCA_049644925.1 Chitinophagaceae bacterium
GATTTCATTTTTATTTATGGTTTTCACCCTTTTTAGCTGCCTTCAAAAGGACAAGGTTATAATTACCGGATCAAACACTTTAATTCCAATAAAACCAACTTCGTTTAATAGAAAGATTTCAGAAATACCTCCTCCCGATGGTTTTTACCGGATGGAATCCGATTCCGGCTCATTTGTAAGATGGCTTAGAAATTTGCCTTTAAAAAAGGACAGAACAGTTTATTTGTTTAATGGTAAACCCAAACAAAACCAATCAGCTCAATTTGCGGTACTTGACATTTCAACAGGGAAAAAAGATTTGCAACAATGTGCTGATGTGGTTATCAGGCTTAGGGCAGAGTATTTATTTGCCAATCAACGATTCAGTGAAATTAGCTTCACCGATTTTGGTGGCAAAGAGTATAAATGGATGGGAGGATCAAACAGGGAGGAATTTGAAAAGTATCTAGATTATGTTTTTGGCTGGTGTGGTTCGGCATCATTAGAAAAGCAATTGAAACCAGTTACTTCAATTAAAAAGTTAAAAGCAGGTGATGTTTTTATCAAAGGTGGTTTTCCGGGACATACCATGATAGTGGCTGATGTGGCATCGAATAATAAAGGGGAAAATGTTTTTCTGCTAGTACAGGGTTATACTCCGGCACAGGATATGCATGTGGTTGTTAATCCGTTAAATAAAAGGGTTAGTCCGTGGTATGAAATCACCGATTCCGGGTTTCTTTATACGCCGGAATGGACATTTCATCCGGGTCAGTTAAGAAGTTGGTAACTGCATAAAATCACTCTTTGGAACAATAGCTTTAGTGTTTGTTTTTTGAATCCTTCGTTGTTAAAATCGGGATCAAACAGACATAAGATACAAGAGTGCACAACTATAATCATAAATTTTCCTGCAATTAATTAATAAGGTTCATCTCATTTATTGACTTATCTCATGTGGCAGCCATTTAACACCCAATAACTTGCATCCGAAAAATTATTATCCTGGTTTAATGTTGAACAAGGGTAATGATTACCTAACGATTAAAACTTGTTATATGACTACAACACAACAAACTGCCGTTGACAAATTCATGGAAATGGTGGTTAGAAGAAATCCTGCACAGGCCGAGTTTCAACAGGCCGTATTTGAAGTTGCTCAGGCTGTAATCCCTTACGTTGAAGAACATCCAGAGTACAAAAAAGCTGCTATCATGGATAGAATGATTGAAGCAGAAAGGGTGCTTATTTTCCGTGTTCCCTGGGTAGATGATGCTGGTAATTTCCGGGTAAACCGGGGTTACAGGGTACAAATGAACAGTGCAATTGGCCCTTATAAAGGAGGGTTACGTTTTCATCCAAATGTTACACTGAGTATTTTAAAATTTTTGGCTTTTGAACAGGTGTTTAAAAATTCTCTGACTACTTTACCTATGGGTGGTGGTAAGGGTGGAGCTGATTTTGATCCAAAAGGAAAATCAGATAATGAAGTAATGCGTTTCTGCCAGAGTTTTATGACTGAATTACATCACCACATTGGAAAGGACACCGATATCCCTGCTGGTGATGTAGGCGTTGGTTCCCGTGAAATTGGTTTCCTTTTCGGCCAATATAAAAGGTTGAAAAATGAATTTACCGGGGTTCTTACCGGAAAAGGATTTGCTTATGGTGGAAGCCTGATAAGGCCAGAAGCTACCGGTTATGGTCTTTTATTCTTTGTAGAAGAAATGCTGAAAAGAAATGGCCAGACTCTTAAAGGAAAGACAGTGTTGATCTCTGGTAGTGGAAACGTGGCTCAGTATGCTATTGAAAAAACAATTGCATTCGGTGGAGTTCCAGTAACTGCATCAGACAGTGATGGTTTTATTTATGATCCGAAAGGAATTGATACAGAAAAACTGGCTTACCTGATGGAATTGAAAAATGTAAAACGTGGTCGTATCAAAGAGTATGCATTAAGATACGGTTGTGAATACTTTGAAGGTGAAAGACCCTGGAGAATTCCTTGCGATG
>JBARSW010000673.1:0-2632 GCA_049644925.1 Chitinophagaceae bacterium
CTTTCCAGGGGGATGAGGCGCTGGATGCCGGTATGTATTTAATAGTAATGCCGCCGGCTAACAATTATTATCAAATAGTAGTAAACCCTTCCGAACAATTTTTCAGTATAGAAGCAGAATCGCCAGACCCTAATGCTAGTTTAAAAATAAAAGGTTCGGCCGATTTTCAGTTGTTCCATAACTATGTAATGTTTCTCCAGGAAAAAAGGAAGAAATATGATAAACTAAGCGAACAGATGAATGCAGAAGAAGCCACTTCTCAACAAAAGACTACTAATAAAAAAGAACTCGATTTGCTGGATAAAGAAGTAAAAACATACAAGCTAAATATTATAAAAACATACCCGACCAGCATTACAGCCCTGTTATTTAAATCCATGCAGGAAATCGAAATACCTGCCGGTATAAAGGAAGATAATACACAGGCATATTACTACTACCGCAATCATTACTTTGATAATACAGACTTGTCGGATGAGCGACTTTTACGAACACCTGAATTCTACAGCAGAATAAATAAATATCTTGAAAAACTGACTGTACAAAATCCCGACTCAATTATCATATCGGTAGACCAGCTGATTCAAAAAGCCAGGCACAACCCAAAGACTTTTCAATTTTGGGCATCTGATCTTTTAAATAAATATGCCAAATCAAAAATTGTAGGGATGGATGCGGTGTATGTGCATATCGCCGACAACTACTACTCCAAAAGCCAAACACCGTGGATAGAAGAAACTAACCTTGCCAAAATAACCGATAATGCCAAAACGCTGCGTCCGTTGCTGATTGGTAAAATTGCACCAGATATCAGCATTCAAACATTGGATGACAAGCCAATAAAACTGCATGACGAAAAAGCCCGGTATACCATTCTTTATTTCTGGAATCTTGATTGTGTGACTTGTAAAAAATCGATTGCTAATCTAAAGAATTTCTACAAAGAGTATAAGAATAAAGGGGTAACCGTATTTTCTGTCTTTACAAAAATGCCCCAAGGTCTTGATGCTTATAAAAACTTCATCAACGAAAATGAAATTGGAGAATGGATTCATACTACAAGTATTAATGATAATTATAAAACGGTCTACGATATTAAATCCTTCCCCCAGATTTATGTACTGGACGAGCAAAAAAAAATAGTCATGAAAAAAATCGGGGCTGAACAATTAAAAGAAGTGATGGAAAAAATTATGAAATAGAATGGGAAAAACCACTTATGCCTTTTAAATAAACTAAGCCGGTGGCTATGAGATTAGCATTTTATTAAACATGGCTGTTTGTGCACACAGCTATTACCACTAGGTTTTTTGACCATCGCAGTGAATAATAAATTTCGGTTTTAATTGTGTACCGCCGTGGAGAAAGAATTCGTAACTTTAAGAGGTCATATTATTTACCCTGTTAAACTATAAAGGAGGATTGAATATGAAACAGGAAAAAAAGTCGAGGCGTGAAGCCCTTGCACTTATCGGAAAAACAGGTTTTCTTCTTGGCACTGCTCCCTATTTTTTGATTAGCTTAATTACCACTCCACGAAATGATTCCGGGCCGGATGATGAATCTGACTGGTCAAAACAAAAGAAGCAAAAACAAAATCTGGAAAAGGCGGTCATCAGTGGTTCGGGTACCAACCTTACCGTTAAAGTAAACGGTAAACCAGGAAGGCACTTCTTCCTCGCCATGGCGGCAACTGATATGTTGGAGAAATATCGTGCTATACCCAACTCTTTTGGAAAAATCAATACAAGGGGAACCGGGTCAGTGATTATTAATACAGAAACGATAACCAACAGCAGGATTTTTTTAAAAGTAGTTACCGGCGAAACTGACAAATTCAATACCGGGATGGCAGAGACAGCTGCATTTATCATTAATACAAAAGATGGAATAATTAAAAGCTTTGAAGGTGTTGTCAACAGGCAGATTCTGAAAAAACCTGTGACTTGTGCAGCAGCAACTGCAGCAGCGGGATCTTCTGGAAAATATCAACTTCATTGAGTATCAGCTTTGCCTGACTGAATATTACAACTTGCAAAAGACCGGACAAATAATTGCTAAAGCCAGCCGGGGACAAAAAGGTTCATTTCATTTAACAAACCGGCCGATATGCCATCATGAAAACGGGTTGCGCTCAGTCCCTATAAAAAGAACAGTCCTGAACATTGAACGATTTTTTCTTAAAAGCCCTATAGAAATACAATTTGCTTATTCCAATATTATTGCCCGTACTATTAACAGGGCCATTTTAAAATACCATTCACCGGAAGATAAATCAAAAGACCAGTATTATTATGGAAAAGGGATAACCACCAGCCAGCACATTGCCAGTGCCTGTTTCGAATTTTTCGAACGGTATAGTGCTCGAATGAGATCCGATGACCTGTTACTTACTGCCTCTTTTAATGAAGTGGCCAACAAGGCAATTGATCCGGCATTTTTCAATCTTGCTGCCGAAACTACCTACCATCCTGCAAAAGAAATAGAATGGGTTTGGGGTTATTCCCTTTCACAAAAAAAACCGGTATTGGTTCCTGCCAATCTTGTATTTTTTCCATACGATACAGAACCAGGTGAAAAACACATTGTGCGGTCAGACACCAACGGGTTGGCTTCAGGAAATAATATGGAA
>JBARSW010000674.1:0-2226 GCA_049644925.1 Chitinophagaceae bacterium
GCTGTAGTTAGTGTATATCCTGATGGGGCTACAAAACCTACCTTGTAAAAACCATTGGCACCGCTGGATGCCGGCAGATTATTAAATATATAATTGCCAAATGCATCAGTTACTGTTGTGGCATAAGGTGTAGAAGCTTCTGAACCACTTATCACTCCATCACCATTGGAGTCTCTGTATAGATTTACCGTAATCCCTGCTATTCCCGGCTCCCCTGCTTCCTGGATACCATTTCCATTCAGATCATTCCATACCTTATCGCCAAGGCTGGCCCTTGTGGAAGTTTGTTGTATCAATCCCGCATCTATTCCTGTAATCTGTGTACCGGCCACTCCTGTATTTACAACAGCTGTCTTGTAGGTTCCAGTATTAAAATCACTGTTCGTTGTCGTGTTGCCAGGGGTAGTTCCACCAACGCTTGTTGTTAATAACATTCCTGTAGGAGGAGTAATGCCCACTATATAATTTGTATTCGCCGGTAAACCAGTAAAAATATAATTTCCATAGGCATCAGTAATAGTTGTTGCAATAACTGTTATACCATCTGAAGCATATAAGGTTACGGTCACTCCGCTTACACCTGCTTCATTGGCATCCTGAACACCATCTCCATCTGTATCAAACCACACTTTATCACCTAAACTATTGGTGGTCGGTTGTGAGAAAATCAATCCTGCATCTGTGCCTCTTTCTGCTTCGCCTGCTGCTAACCAAAAACTGCCTGTTCTGCCTGTTGTTGTACTGGCATCACTGCCATTTGCTGCTGTACTTCCACCTGAAGTAGTTGTAGTATTTGTAGCATTAGATGTTCCCGTAACCTGTGTATTGGTCTGCGTGGTAAATTGGTAATTTGCCGGCAAGGTAAAACCGACATTGTATGAAGTAGCGGCATTTGTACTTGCTGCCAGATTATCAAAAAGGTAAATACCATATGCATCGGTAATTGTTGTTCCAACCAATACATCATCTAAAGTTCCCGGTAAACCGTCTGAACCATTCTGATACAAAGTAACTGTCACTCCAGCTACTCCCGGTTCACCGGTATCTTGTATGCCATCCTTATCATCATCCCGCCATACTCTATCGCCAAGGCTGGCCAGTTGCTTAAAGCCAAAATCTATATTGTGATTGTTTTGACCATAATCCCCGGTTGTAATACTTACCTGCGGAATAGAAGATATCATCGCACCATCATTATCACTTAAATCTACCGCACCGGTACCCACTTTATCGGTAATCGTTAATTGATAATTCACTAAATCACCACCTGCTCTTGGGCCACCGGCTCCGCTATTGGCTGTGGGGTCCCAATCATTACCTGTTCCGCTGGTAGCTAATCTTAAAAAATAATTTGTATTGGGCAAAAGAGCTACCCCGTAATTAATGCCAGTTACATCGGTACCAGTGGCACTAGTTAAATACCAGTTGCCATTAGCATCGGTAGTTACAAAAGTTGCCTGAACACCGGCAGTTACAGGATCACTATCCACTGCATTACCCGAACCATCTACTAATTCTAAAATAACACCTCCAATGCCTGCTTCACCGGGTTCCTGTATCCCATCTCCATTAGCATCATTCCAAATTCGATTACCCAATTCAATAGGAGGCTCGGTACCAAAAAATTCTATATCACCAAGGCTTATGGCTTTACCAAAACCGGCAATACTACCCCCCGCTAACTGGTAACCGGAACCTGCTATTTCCAGCCCGGTTGCCATAGAAAGCCGTTTTACACCTCCGGAATTGATTGCCAAAGGATCCATAGTACCAAAAAACAACTCTCCTGAACCTGGTAAAAAGCCTAGCCCGCCAATGGAAGTTTCGGAGTGTGTTGTGCCAAAATTATCTCCTTTAAAAAACTCACTGGTGCCCGGTCCCTGGTTATTTACAGCTCCGCTGTTATAAGAACTGCCGTTGGCAGATGTATAAGCTCCATTATTTTCAATACTAAAAGTTCCGTTACAATTGCTGCCGGCTATTAATACATCGCCGCCTACGGCATAGCGCATTAAAGTGGTGCTTACAGCAAGATCCTGGTAATTATCCTCACTCCACTGATGTCCGCCCCTGTCGAAAAACGACATAATCATATCTCCCCTGTCATCAAATTCTATATTAGCTAACACAGGTGTTGGATAAGTTCTGTTGGTTCCCGTACCTACAGTTGTAGTGGTGTTATTTGACCATGGGTACCATTGCAGTCCGTAAGGTCCGGTCCAGGTC
>JBARSW010000675.1:0-3595 GCA_049644925.1 Chitinophagaceae bacterium
TCAAAAGGCTCTTATACAGAAATGGATAAACCAGGGAGCAAAGAACAATAACTGTATTGCGAGTTGTGATACAGCTGTTTTTACCTATAGTGGGGCTGTTAAAACTATAATGGATAATAAATGCACAGGTTGTCATAATCCGGGTAATCTGGGTGGCAACATTGATGTGTCAACCTATAATGCATTACGGGTTATTGCGTTGAATGGAAAATTGTATGGATCTATTGCACACCAGGTTGGTTTCTCCGCAATGCCTAAAAACTCGGCCAAATTATCAGACTGTGAAATCCGGCAAGTGCAAAAATGGATTACAGCTGGTTCATCAAACAATTAAATATTAAAGAATATGAAATTTTCAATAACGGGGATATTTATTATAGCATTGATCTTTGTTGTAAGTTCCTGCTATTATGATAAGGAGGATTTAATTTATGGCGGGGCCAATAATGCACCTTGTACAGATACAACAACTGTTACTTACACACAGAAAGTAGTGCCATTGCTACAGCAATTTTGTTACAGTTGCCATATTGGTAGTTTCCCTTCTGGTAACCAGCTAATGGGAACTTATGCAGCGGACAAAGCCATGGCACAGAATGGGAAATTATATGGCACAATGAATCATGTTTCAGGTTTTTCTCCTATGCCTAAAGGGATGGCTAAAATGACTAATTGCCAGATTGCCACTATTAAAAAATGGATTGATGCAGGTATGCAGAATAATTAAATCAAAAACCACTTAATATGAAAAGAAAAAAAATTATTCTTTATGTAGTACTGGCATTGCTGCTGATAGGTAGTGCCGCTGCAATATATATCTATAAAGAGTATAACAGATCTCATAAGGATACGGCAAAATTAAAATCAGACTTCACCCTAAAGGCTACTGATTTATTAAAAGAGTTTGAAACTAACGAACAACTTTCAAATACAAAATACCTGGATAAAATTATCACAGTGCAAGGGCAAATTAAAGAAATCACTAAAGATGAAAAGGGATTTTATTCTGTTGCACTCGGTGATACGGCTGCCATGTCTGCTGTGCGGTGCAGTATTGACAGCTTACATACGAATGAGGCAATGTCATTGAAGAATGGTATGTCAGTTGCGATGAAAGGTATCTGTTCTGGTTACAATGCAGACGAATTACTTGGTTCAGATGTTATACTTGTAAGAAGTGTTATTGAGCTTCCAAAATAAATTTTTAAAAATAAAAAAAATAGTATGAAAAATTATTTGTTATTATTCTTTGCTTCATTAGTATTAACAGTTTCTTCGTTTGGTCAGAAATACTTTACTAAAACTGGTAAAATAACTTTTGATGCCACCTCTGCTTCTTCACCAGAGAAAGTAGAAGCAGTTAACAGAACTTCAACCTGCGTAATGGATACAAAATCAGGTGCGATTCAGTTTTCTGTACTTATTAAAGGATTTGCTTTTGAAAGAGCTTTAATGGAAGAGCACTTTAACGAGAATTATCTGGAAAGCACTAAATATCCAAAAGCAGAATTTAAGGGGACAATCGAAAATAATGATGCAGTCAATTATGCAAAGGACGGAACTTATGCAGTCACAGTTAAAGGTAAACTCATCATGCACGGAGTAACCAGGGATGTTGAAACAAAAGGTAAACTGGTGGTACAAGGTGGGAAAATTAATACCCTGGCTGAGTTCAGTGTTTTATTGGCAGATTACAATGTGTCGATCCCTGGCCTGGTGGCTGATAAGGTTGCCAAAACGGCTAAAATAATTGTATCCTGTTTATTGGACCCACTTAAAAATTAACGATAAACTCAATTTATCATGAAGAAAATATTGTTGCAATCGCTACTAATAGTTGCTTTATTACAACTCAATAATAATTTATTTGCCCAGGATGAAGATTTATTGAAACTGGTGGGAGAAGAGAAGCCAAAAAAGGAAAGAATAAAATATGCTTTTAAATCACCAAGAGTTATTAATAGTCATTCTATGGAGTTTCTGAATCCAGGTACCATGGATTTCAGGATTCTACACCGCTTTGGCCAGTTAGACCAGGGGTATAAAAATTTCTTTGGTCTCGACCAGGCCAGTATGCGAATGGGTTTTGATTTTGGCATTTTGCAAAACCTGATGGCTGGTATTGGCAGAAGTACATATAAAAAAGAAGTGGATGCATTTATCAAATATGCACCGGTGCGTCAATCGACAGGACCATGGAGTTCTCCTGTAACTTTTGCGTTAGTATCCGGTATGACGATGAATGGCCTTGAATGGGCAGACCCTACAAGAAAAAATTTCTTTTCTTCCAAACTTGCTTATTATTTCCAGGCTATTATCGGAAGAAAATTCAGTGAGGCATTTACTTTACAGCTTTCACCAACTATGGTCCACAATAACCTGGTGCCTTTACAAACTGACCCTAATAATATTTATGCAATAGGGGTGGGCGGAAGACTTAAACTTTCGCAACGAATTGCATTTACCTGGGATTACTCTCATGTAATTATCGGTATGCCGGATAGTGGCTATTATCATCCTTTATCTGTTGGTTTTGATATTGAAACTGGCGGTCACGTCTTTCAGTTACATTTTTCAAACTCAACCGGTATGAACGAAAGAGCATTTATAACAGAAACAACTGGACAGTTTGGAAAAGGAGAAGTTCGGTTTGGTTTTAATTTATCCAGAGTATTTCAAATTAAAAAGAATAAAAAAATGGAAATAAAATAATTCAAATGATTCGTTAGAGCCATCAGTAGAATTCCACCAGGAGATCAACAATCAACTGCCAGCATAGTGAATGATGTTTTGCTTCTGGTATTAACTTTTAAAATAATTTCTATGAAAAAAAACCAACTGATGGGCTCAGTCATTACAGGAGTTTTTATGCTTACGGTTTTTATTGCCTGCAAGCATGAAATTACAGGTGATCCCTGCCAGAAATCTCCTTTACAACTAACAGTTAGTAAAACAGATGCAACAGCTAACCAGAATAATGGTTCAATTATGGCAACGGCAGCCGGAGGGTCTGATATTAAGTACAGCTTAAATGGATTGCCATTCCGTGATGATGGAAACTTCACTGGTTTGCAACCTTTTATGACCTATAATGTTGTTGCAAAAAATTCATGGGGATGCACTGATACTGCCCTGGTATCTATTAATGTATTTAACCCCTGCGATGGAATTGCTGTTACAATCAATGCAACAAAAACAGATGCTTCGCCTAATACAAGCAATGGAACTATTACTGCCGTTGCATCGGGTGGTAGTGGGTTCACTTATAGTATTAATGGTATAAACTACCAGGCTTCCGGAGTCTTCTCAAATCTTGCAGCAGGAAATTATACTGTTACGGCAAAAAATTCAAATGGATGTACCGGTACAACTACTTTAACAGTTGGAACGAATGATCCATGTGCCGGAGTAACCGTTGTAGTTACGGCAACAAAAGTAGATCCAACTACAGGACAATCAAATGGCTCTATTACTGCCACTGCAACTGGGGGAACCGGATTTACTTTTAGCCTGAATGGAGGAGCATATCAATCATCCGGATCATTTACCGGACTGGCTACCGGTAATTATACAGTGTCAGCAAAAAACGCTAATG
>JBARSW010000676.1:0-1884 GCA_049644925.1 Chitinophagaceae bacterium
GCAAAGATGAAAACAGTATTGTTTATGTTCGGGGATTTGGTATTTCTAAAATGCAATTCATCATCTGGAACAGGTGGGGACAAAAAGTATTTGAAACGAATAATCAAAAAATCGGGTGGGATGGAAAGTTGAAAGGTATGTTACAGCCAATGGATGTTTATGCATATACACTAAACATTGAGTTTTTTGATGGTACGAAAACAACTAAGAAGGGTGATATTACGTTAATAAGATAGAGCTAAGCGTTAAAAGGAGAAAAAGAGATGAAGAGAATAAAACATTTAATAACATTTTTGTCTTACGTCTTGTGCCTTGCAGCCCTGAGCCTGCCGAAGGATGCCTTTGCGCAGGATTTGCACTTTTCACAATTCATGAATTCTCCTTTGCTTACCAATCCTGCAAATACGGGTTTTATTCCAGACGGAGATTACAGATTGGGGGCTAATTACAGAAATCAATGGGCTTCAATCACCGCTTTTCCTTATAAAACGATGAGTGTTTTTGGTGATGTACAAACTATGCAAAACAGCGATAACACCGGTTGGCTGGGACTGGGGGGAGTTATTTTAAGAGATGTAGCGGGGGCTAGTGTTTTAACTTCTACTAAAATTTATGGTTCTGTGGCTTATCACCAGATGCTGGATATGGGGAGCCTGCTTAGCCTTGGTTTTAATGTGGGTTGGGCCAATAAAAATATCAATACGGCAAATCTTTCATTCCCCAGTCAGTGGAACGGACGATTTTTTGATGTACACCAGATTAGTACGGCTCCAAAACTGGATGCCACTAATATTAATTACCTCGATATGCAGGTGGGAATGAACTATGCTTATTTTCCGGATGAAAAAACTTACCTGAATGCTGGTTTTTCTGCTATGCATGTAAACAGACCCCGTGAATCATTTTTTAATGAGTCGGCAGGAGTAAATAACCGGGTAGCTACCCGTTATACCGGCTTTTTAAATGGCAGTTTTAAACTGAACGATCGGGTGATATTAAGCCCCAATATTTATGCTTCTTTGCAGGTTAAATCTTACGAGATTGTTGGCGGTTTAAATACACAGTACAATTTATCAGGTGATGGCGAAAAAGTGCTGATTGCAGGTGCTTATTACCGCTATAAAGATGCAGTTATTCCAATGGTTGGTTTAGGCCTGAAGGATTATACGATTACATTTACCTATGATGCCACTACTTCCTCTTTAAAAGAGTACAATAATACCCGTGGTGCTTTTGAGTTCTCCATAATAAAACAAGGTGTGGTGGACAGGTACAGGGGAAACAGCCGGGAATCGATGTGCCCTTCGTTTAAGACGTACTGATCATTCAGTTTTTCACATTTTTTTTGAAATTGGTTTTCAAAATAATCATATACTTTTAAGCCTTTAAAATTAAAAATTTATGAAAAGGTTTTTTTTATCCTTACTATTTATATCAGTAACCCATACATTACTTTTTGCACAGCAAGAGGAGGAAAATGAGAAAGGTGGATGGAATAAAAATAATCTCTTTATCGGCACCGGCATCAACCTGGGTTTTTCAAATGGATTTATTATCGGACTAAATCCTGAAATTGGTTATAGTATCAATAAAGTGATAGATGCAGGTATAGCCACAAATCTTACTTATGTAACTCAAAGAAGCCAGTACTCCAACAGCTCAGTAAGATACCTGGCAACGGGAGGTGGTCCTTTTGTAAGAATATGGCCCATTAGCCAAATTTTTATTGGAGGACAATTTGAGTATAACAGAATCAGCATATCTCAAAAAATAAACGGAACGGTAACAGATAAAGAGTCTGCCAGTTCTTCCAGTATTTTAGCAGGTGTGGGTTATGGAAGAAGGGTAATTGGTCAATCACAGTTTTATACCAGTATAATGATT
>JBARSW010000677.1:0-1696 GCA_049644925.1 Chitinophagaceae bacterium
CGGTGTAAATCTTTCATTTTTTTGCGCAGCATAAAAATACCTATGGCACCGAGTCCGTATGCAATCCAGGTAACGAATACAAACATATCAGCCAGCATATCAAAAGATCCGGTGATGATAAAAACAGATGTCCAGATACCATGTAACCATAATGCATTGCCCGGTGTTTGAAATCGTTGATGGTCTTTGCCCGACCAGGATGCAAATGTTTTGTCTTTGCCCATGGCATAAGTGATCCTTGAAGTGGCCATGATATTTCCATTGACTGCACCAAAAGTGCAAACAACGATCATGGCAGCTACTATTGCTTCACTGGTTTGTCCCAATGCCACCCTTACCGCATCAGCCGCTACTAAAGTAGATGCCGCCACTTTCTCCACCGGCAAAACATAGAGATAGGCCTGGTTTACCAGCACATAAACGATAATACAAACTACTACACCTAACCACAGACTGCGGGGTATATTTTTTTGTGGTTGTTGTACTTCTCCCGCCATAGATGTGATGTTTATCCAGCCATCATACGCAAAAAAAGCACCAGTCATTGCCGCTATAACACCACTAAGCAAAGCCCCATCCCGTTTTGGATTTTCTGCCTGCACAAAATGATTGAATGAACCATGACCAAAAATAAAAATGCCTATTACCAATGCGGCGATGACAGCAACTTTCAGTATTGTAGAAATATTTTGAAAATAACTGCTGGCATTCACACTCCGGTAATTCAGATAGGTTAGTCCAAGAGTAATAATAATAGCCAATGACTTCACCCCAAAATTATCCAGTGGATGCAGATCGCCGATAAATGGAATGTGCCAGATTATTGTTTGTTCAGTTACTGCATCAAACCGGGGCAGGTGCAAAAAATAATCAGCATATTGTGCACATACAAAAGCAATAGCGGCTACAGCGGCAGTATTAATAACAGAAAAAGCAGACCATCCGTAAAGGAATGCCACAAAATCGCCAAACATTTTCCGAAAATAAACATAGATGCCGCCTGTTTCCGGCATCATGGCACCCAGTTCTGCATATACCAATGCGCCAAATAAAGAAAACAGTCCGGCTATTACCCATACCAGGGTGAGCCATATGGGTGAGCCCAGTTGTGCCGCCATACTGGCTGGTTTCATAAACACACCGGCACCGATGATGCTGCCAATTACAATGGATGTGGCAGACCAGAATCCGATCTTTTTAGCAAGGGATGAAGTGGTTGGCATATTAGATGGAAGATAATAAAAAAGCCCTGTCCTGACGACAAGGCTTTAAAATCATTTGTCATATTGTCTTCAAACTGAATGCTCTCTTTTCTAAGAGAATATACCAACCGGTGGGATACCTGTTTTATCCGGATGAATTAACAGTGTCAATGATTGTCAATAAGAAAATTTTTCAAACTCCCAGGGCAAGGCATTGGTCACCACTTTTTCCGGCATTCCAAATCGTTTAGCATATTCTCCTGTTCCAAAATAACTGTTGAAGTATTTTGCATAGCGAATTGCTGGTTCGCCGATATCAGGACTCAGTTTTCTTTTTTCATTATGAAAAGTAGTTGCTGCTGTAATCATTTCAGCAGATGGTTTTTGAAATGGCTTGCAGACCGGTTCCACTATTTTTAAAAGAAACTCCATATATTCCTGGCTCCAATACATCCATTGATGCAGCACATCCCAGGCAAAAGATTCATGGCGGA
>JBARSW010000678.1:0-2106 GCA_049644925.1 Chitinophagaceae bacterium
GTGTAAGCTATATTAGTCCTGCCTCTATTAACCATAAACAAAAGCCAACATGACTACCACCAACACACCGGCAGGCAGCGCTGCACCTGTCAATCAATCCGAACGTATTATTATTCTGGATGCATTAAGGGGCATTGCCCTCTTAGGTATTTTGCTGATGAATATTCCTTATATGGGTTTACCGGATCCATCTTTCGATCACCTGTTGTTAAGAAATGAAATGGGTACCATTAATGAAAAAGTATGGTGGTTAGTAAACTGGATACCCGAAGGCACACAACGGGCTATTTTCTCTATGTTATTTGGTGCCGGCATTATTTTATTTATTACCCGGCTGGAAAAACGAACCGAAGGCATGTGGCCTGCCGAATATTTTCTACGTCGCCAATTGTGGTTGCTGGTATTTGGATTATTTAATGCATTTATTTTATTATGGCCCGGAGATATTTTATTTCAATATGCTATTATCGGAATCGTTGCTTTTGTGTTCCGACGTTTATCAGTGAAAAAATTATTAATTGCTGCCGGCGTTTGCTTATTATTAATGACAGCCAGGGAAAACAAAGACTTGTTCCAGCAACAAAGTAAAATTCATAAAGGAGAGTTGGTGACTAAAATAGATACCACCAAAGTAAAGCTGACAGATATACAAAAAGAACAACTCGGCGCTATGACCAGTATGAAGGAAAAAGCTGATACAGCAGGGCTGAAAAAAGAGATGAAGAGAAATATAGAAAAAGCCACCGGCAGTTATGGCGAACTATATAATTACATCAGTAATATCAGTGCCATGCTGGAGTTTAATTATACCTATTACGGTATTTGGGATATTCTCCTTTTCATGTTATTAGGAATGTCATTTTTTAAATCAGGAGTTCTTACTGGTCGGGCTTCTTCCAAAGTTTACTGGGCTTTGTTCATAATAGGTATGGGGGCCGGACTTGTACTAACCTGGTACCGGCTCGATTTTATGTTGCAGCATAAATTCAACCAGTTTCAGATTGCTAAATACAAGAGCTTTGAGTATTATGAAATAGCAAGAACACTTCGTTCCTTAGGCTTTTTTGCGATGATCATGTTGTTGTATAAATCAGGATTATTCAAATGGTTATTTGCATTAATGCGGCCGGTGGGGCAAATGGCATTTACCAATTACCTGATGCAATCATTTATGTGTGGCTTGTATTTTTTTGGAGTTGGTTTTGGCATGCTCGGAAAACTGCAGCGTTATGAAATATACTTTGTGGTGGCAGCTGTTTGGATCATTGAAATAATCTGGAGCCATATCTGGCTGCGATACTACCGGTTTGGTCCACTGGAATGGTGCTGGCGAAGTTTGACCTATTGGAAAAAGCAGCCGATGCGTAAAGCCAATAAAAAGGAAGTGTTGTCAGTATAAGTTGCAACAACCCTTTACCGGAAAAATCTACTAAAAATACCCGGCGAAAAGTTTACATTAGTATGAACAATGAGATTAAATTTTTTCAATAAATTCTTTATTTTAAACCATGTATATGAAAAGAACATTCGTAATAATTTTTTCAATTTTATTTTTTTACCAGGCATCCGCACAATCAAACTGGAGCCCCGAACAATGTCTTAAAATAAAAAACATTACGGCTGTCCGTGTTTCACCTGATGCTACCAAAGTATTGTACACTGTCCGTGAAGCAGTAATGACAGACGAACGTAGTGAATATATAAACCAGGTATGGCTTTGCAACGCAGATGGCAACAACGCAGTTCAGTTAACCAAAGGAGATAAAAACTCTTCCAATCCTAAATGGAGTCCTGATGGTAAGTTGATTGCTTTTACTTCATCCCGTGATGGTAAAAACAATTTATACATATTGCCCGTAACTGGCGGCGAAGCAGAAAAAATCACCGATGTAAAATCAGCAGTGGGTGACTACGACTGGCGTCCTGATGGCAATGCCATTGCTTTTGTAATGATTGATGCAGCAGAAAGCAAAGAAGAAAAAGATAAAAAAGCAAAGAACGATTGGTATTATATGGATGAAGAAGTAAAACAAAATCGTTTGTATGTTTTATGGTTGAATCAAAAAGATACAGGCGGAAAATATGTGACAAGGAAACTGACCAAAG
>JBARSW010000679.1:0-4626 GCA_049644925.1 Chitinophagaceae bacterium
ATAAAGCTGAGGATGATTTTATTTCCGGAAGTTGAATACCAGTTAAACCGAAAGCGTTTATTAAATCATTATCCCATTGCAGTGTATGAAGATTAAATAACAAAGTTCTTGATGCATTGGTATAATCGGTTGCGTAAACTTTTCCATTGGTGAGTTTGTACAATAACCAGGTGTCTATTGTTCCGAAGTAAGCTTCGCTATTTTGTATGGCAAACTTAACAGCTTGATTATTTTGAAAAAGCCAAATGAGTTTGGTGGCTGAGAAGTATGGGTCAATGACAAGGCCCGTTTTTTCTGATACGATATGCGATAGGTTCTTTCGCTTTAATTCTTCGCAAATTTGTACACTGCGTTTGCATTGCCAAACTATTGCATGGTGCAATGACTTACCATTTTTATCCCACACCACAAATGTTTCCCGCTGGTTAGAAATACCGATGGCTGCAATATCATTTTTGTTGAATCCTTTTTCTTCAAACTGCTGCAAACAATTTTTTACAGATGAAAGGGCATTTTGATAAATTACTTCCGGTTCCTGCTCTACAAAACCGTCGGCTAAATAATGTGTATGTAAATTTTCGGTTCCTTTTGAAATAGCCTTTCCTTCGCTGTCAAAAATCAGTGACTTAGTAGAACTTGTGCCCTGATCAATTGCTAATATGTATTTTTTTTTCGACATTTTTTATTTTTTTGTCAGCTTCAGTTTTTCATGGCATCGACCATTGCGTCGCACTCTTCAACTGTATACCATTATTCAAATTTTGTTCAACCCCTTTGGGGTTGGGAACACCCTCGTCTATTTATTTCCACCGAATAAATCCGGAGGCTATTCATATTTGATCACTTCGGGATAACTCATTCTTTTTTTCAAATCCCAACGGGGTTGAATTTTGTTGCCATTCAATGAATTTCAAATTCAGTAATACACTTCGAGGTATTGCTGAATAGAACTTGCCTGTCCGGCAGGCAGGTTTCCGAACGTACAAGTGGGTGATACAACGATGCAGAAAGTAGTACTATCGCTGGCCACAAAATATCAATCTCTCTTCTCTCCAATCTTATCAATTATCACCGCTAATAAAATTACGCTGCCCTTTACCACTTGCTGCCAAAAGGGTGAAACATTCAGCAACACCAATCCGTTATTCAACACACCAATAATAATCGCACCCATCACAGTGCCCCACACACTGCCTTTGCCACCACTGAGCGAAGTGCCGCCAATTACCACCGCTGCAATGGCATCCAGTTCGTAACTGATGCCGGCATTGGGCTGTGCAGAATCTAACCGGGCCGTAACTATTATACCACCGAGTGCAGCCAATGCACCTGCCATGGCATACACCGTCATCTTTACCTTTTTTATATTGATGCCGGAGAGCTTAGCAGCCTGTTCATTTCCACCGATAGCATAGATGTATCTGCCGAGTTTTGTTTTTTGAGTGATGAAAACCGCAATCAATACCACTAATACTGCAATCCAAACCGGGATGGGAATGCCAATAAATGAACCGGAACCGATAAATGCAAAATCTTTTCCGAGGTTGCTGATGGGATGGCCTTTGGTATATAACATGGTAAAGCCTCTTGCAATGGTAAGCATGGCCAGTGTGGCCACGAATGGCGGCACATTAAACTTTGTAACTGTAAAGCCATTGAACCAGCCAAGCAATGCACCGAGTAATAACCCACCGAGTATAGCACCAAGTACTGTGAAGCCAACATATAAATCGGCTGAAGCAATCTCTAATCCGTTTTTAAAAAGTCCGGCTGTTACTGCACCACATAAAGCCAATACAGAGCCGACAGACAAATCAATACCTGCGGTTAATACAATTAATGTCATACCAGTGGCAATACAGGCATTAAATGCTACTTGTCGCAATACATTCAATCCATTTTCGGCAGTAAAGAATTTATCCGTCAAAATACTAAGTACAATACATATCAAGAGTAGTGCAATCAGTGATTGAAATTTTTTAAGAGGAAACTTTTGTAGGCGAAAATTATTTGTCATGTGGCAGTATCATTTTTAACCTCTCCCAACCTCTCCTTCAAGAAAGGAGCAGAGTCTTATATTTAAAATTTTACTTACTATTCTATGGTTTTCAATTTTTATTAATTGCATATTTTAATATTCCAGCTTCAGTAGCTTCTTCAATAGGAAGAGATGCCGTTAGTTGTCCATCGCAGATTACCAGTACACGGTCAGAGACAGCCAATATCTCCGGCAGCTCTGATGACACCATTACAATGCCCATGCCCTGTGCCGCCAGTGATTTCATCAACTTATATATTTCTGCTTTGGCGTTAATGTCAATACCTCTGGTAGGTTCATCTAATAATAATATCTGCGGATTAGTGGCCAGCCATTTTGCCAAAACAATTTTTTGCTGATTGCCGCCGCTGAGTTGTTGAACCAGATTTTTATGAGATGACGTTTTTATTGATAACTGATTAATATAATTTTCCGCCAAAGCTTTTTCCTTTTTAGCACTCAACAGTCCCCAGCTTTCTAAAGTTTTTAAAACGGTTATGCTGATATTTGATTTGATGGTTTGGTTTAATACCAGTCCGTACAGTTTGCGGTCCTCAGGCACCAGCGCAATACCGGCAGCAATCGCATCAGCCGGTTTTTTTATGGTGACCATTTTACTATTCACCGTAATAGTGCTGCTGCTGTTTTTAGGATGCAGGCCAAAAATAGTTTCCATCAGTTCCGTTCTGCCGGCACCCATTAAACCATAAACACCTAATATTTCTCCTTTATGCAATTGAAAAGAAATATCTGTAAGAATATTAGTGATGCGAAATAGTGGATGGCGCAGGCTGCAGTTTTTAACTTCCAGTAATACAGGTGCATCACAAATTGTTTTGCCCGATTTTTCAAAGTCCAGTTGGCGGCCTGTCATTTTCTGAATCAGTTCGTCCTTGGTAACCGCATTCATCACTCCTTCATCCACTGTTTGCCCATCTCTTAAAATTGTATAGTAATCAGCAATGGTAAAAAGCTCCTTCAATTTATGAGAGATGTACACAATGGTTTTGCCTTCTGCTTTTAATTGCGCAATGATGGAAAATAAATTCTCCACTTCTTTATCGCTGATGGCAGAAGTAGGCTCATCCATTATTATCACCGCAGCATTGATGTACAATGCTTTTGCAATTTCCACCAGTTGCTGCTGCCCAACTTTGAGTTCGGCAATTTTTGCAGCGGGACTAACATTTAAATTTATTTTCTTCAACAACAGGGCTGTTTGCTCATTCATTGCTTTTTTATCCAGCATACCAAACCTGTTCAGTATCTCTCTTCCTAAAAAAATATTTTCAGCGACAGTTAAATAAGGCACTAAGTTTAATTCCTGGTGAATGATGGCAATGCCTGCTAACTCTGCATCTTTAGTGCCAGTAAATTTTACTATTTGTCCGTTAAATATAATATCCCCTTCATACTGCGTATGAACACCGCTGAAAATTTTCATCAAGGTGGATTTGCCTGCGCCGTTCTCACCAATAATAGCGTTAACCTTACCGGGATGCAATTGCAAGTTTACATCCGTCAGTGCCTTTACACCGCCAAAATTTTTACTGATATGTTTTGCCTCCAGCATTATTGTGCAATTTGTAAGCGTAACGGTAATAATTCTATGCCCTGCCAGTGAATATGTTCTTTATTTATTTCTATTGCGGCAACTACATTAACTATACTCCCATTTTTTACAGCAGATTTAAAAGACGGTAACACTGAAGAACGGATAATTTTATTCAACTCGTCAGAAATACTGCTAAGGTTGTTGGTATTAGGAAAATCTTTTACCTGCACAAGTGCCAATGCATCTCTTACCGCATTGCCATACACAAATTCGGTGGCAAGGTTTACAGTCAACAGTGAATCATTATGCTTTACAGAAAGCAATACTTCATCTTCTTTTACTTCAGTAACAGTTCCTTCCAGTTTTACCAGTGCATAACGGTAATTGCCAATGGCCAGTGCATTAGTGTATTTATTAATGGCCGCTTCTCCATCTTTAACAATAGCATCAAGCAATGCTGTAAACTGTACAGCACTATCAATCTTCGCCGGCATTTTTTCTTCCCATAGTTTTTTACTGAAAGCTATCGCATCAAACTCAGCAGCAGTAATATTTTTTCGTGTGCTTAATTTTTCAAAGTACACTGATTTATAACCAAGCAATGCAATTATTGCCACCAGCAAACTATATTTTATGTATCTGTTCACTCTACTTATTTTTTACCGTAAGCAATATAATCGTTGATGTTTTTAGCTGTAACCAATTCCACCGCCACCGGCACTTTCTGCGGAAAATCTCTGCGGCCTTTTATGTATTCATCGGCAAATTGTGCAGCTGTTTCTGCCATCACTTTGGGAAACTGCATGCCTGTTGCAGCTACTTTATTTTGGCCAATAGAAGTAATCACATCTTCTGCGCCATCAAAGCCAAACACTTTTACTTTATCTGCTTTGCCTGCTGCCAATAAAGCCTGGTAAGCACCCAACGCCATTCCATCATTGCCGCAAAACACTCCATCAATATCAGGATGCGCCTGCAAAATAGATTCCATTACTTCCATGGCTTTATTCTGGTCAAAGTCGGCACTTTGCTG
>JBARSW010000680.1:0-2939 GCA_049644925.1 Chitinophagaceae bacterium
CTGGCTTCTGCCCTGATCAGGTACAGTTCGGCCAACCGCTGATAAATAAAATCCTGGGGATTGGCACTGATAGTTGTAGTGGTTGCAGCAGAATTATGCAAGTACTTATTAGCAAAAACTTTTCCAAATAAGGATATGGTCCAGTTCCCGCTAACATTACGCTGGTCGCCTGCTTCAAACCTGGATAGCATAGTAGTTGGAATAGCACAATGAGTGGAAGCGGCATTACCGCTTGATGCAGGAAGTGTAATCCAGCCCAATACTGCCCTGTTGTCAAACAGCGATCCGATTCCCGTTGCCCCATGAGATAAAATAGCTTCCCTGCTTCCTCTTTTGAAAACGTTATTAACTCCAGTTACTAATAAATACTGATTGCTGCCAATTACTTCTGTAGCTGCTGCTTCAGCTTCTGCCCATCTTCCCAGGTACAAATACACTTTGGCGAGTAAAGCAAGTGGCTGGAATTTATTGTGTATCGTTTTTGAATTACTGGTATTAACGGTGGCTGGTAAATCTGCAGCAGCTTCCTGCAGGTCTTTAATAATTTGGTTAAATACTTCACTGGCAGGTGTTCTTGGTTTATTCAGGTTATCATCTGCACTGGTTGAAGTTATTAATGGAACATCTCCCCATGAATTTACCAGCGTAAAATGTTCAGCGGCCCTTATATACTTTGCTGCTGCAATAAATTGCTTCTTTTCCGCATCAGTCAGGATATCTGTACCAACAGAAGGCAGCTTTTCAATTAGTGAATTTGCTCTGAAAATTGTTCTGTAAAAAAACACCCATAGCATCAATTGTGTATTTGCAGGTACGATATTTCCGCCAATAATATCTCCAATTTCTGAACCTGGCAAAGGGCTTATTTCACCTTCATCAGACCACCAGTATGTAATCTTGTAATAGGTTCCTTTAAGTAATCCATCAGAAAAGGCATTGTACATACCATTAACAGCAGAAATAATAGTGGGTTTTGTTTTGAAAACATTATCAGTAGCCAGCTGATCAATTGGAGGAGGCACTTCCAGGTATTTTTTACATCCTGTAATTGTTGTAGTTAGTAAAAGAAAAAGCAGGAGTACCCGGGGTGATATATTATTTATAAGTTTCATAATAATTTTTTTTCGGTTTATAAAGACAGTTGAATACCTGCAGTCCATGTTTTTAATACTTGTCCACTGCGTAGTTGTACCAGCTCCGGATCTTTATAGATTTTTTCGCTGGTCCATGTAATAAGATTCTGTCCTCTTACATAAACAACAGCTTTATTAATTTTTGCTTTAGAAACAAAAGCTGTTGGCAATGTATAGGAAAGTGACAGATTCTTTAAACGGGCATAGAAAATATCATTTAATGCCGCAGATGACAAAGGAAATATGCTGCTTAAGAGATTGGTTGTTGAATTTGTAGTACCACTAAACAATCGGGGATATTTATAATTATCTCCCGGACTTCTCCAGTAATTGCCATAAAAATCAGCAATTGGTGGATTATTCAACTGCCCCGGGTATGTGCTGTTAAACATCCAGTTGGTAGCCAATTGTTGTGAAAACTGAAAGAAGATATCCAATTCAAATCCCTTAAATGATAATTGGTTACCGAACCCACCAAACGTTCTTGGTATAGCTGAGCCAATATAAGTACGATCATTATTGTTGATAAGACCGTCTCCATTCAAATCTTTAAAAATAGGCAATCCTGTAGCGGGATCAACTCCTTGAAAAATTTGTGTCCACTCAGAATTTAACAGAGTTCTTGGACTGTTAACAGGTAAGCCTATTTTTAGCCTGTTTGCAAATGAAGATCTTTCCAGGCCGGGAAATTCAATTAGCTTATTCTTGAGCAAGGTGAGATTGAAATTCGTTTTCCATTGAAGCTTACGACCTATTTTAGTATTTTGGGTATTCAGCTCAAACTCCCAACCTTTATTTTCAACCACTGCAGGTATGTTTGTGGTATAGCTATTGAAACCAGTTTGTGAGGGAATGGGTGTGCTGGCTAGTAAATCAGAAGAACGGGTGCGGTACCAGTTTATATTCAGTAAAACACGGTCCTTAAGAAACCCGGTTTCAAGGGCCAAATCCAATTTACGGCTACTTTCCCAGCCAATTGATGAATCTGAAAGATAATTTGCAGCAAGACCTGCAGCTCCATCATAGAAATTGGATGAATACAAGCTGGTATATTGGTAGTCAGTGATATTATCATTACCACTGGTACCATAGCTGCCCCGCAGTTTTCCGTAGCTCAGGAAGGATAGTTTTTCTTTTAACCAGCTTTCGTTGGTAAATATCCAACCAAGACCCACCGCTCCAAAATTACCCCATTGCTTTTTGGGGCCAAAACGGGAAGAACCATCTCTTCTGTAAGTGAGATTGACAAGGTACCTGTTTTCCCAATTGTAATTTACTCTGGCAAACGCCGAATTAAATCTATAATAAGTGGATGTGTTGGAACGGGTGGCTACAGATGTAGCTGCTGCCCAGCTATAGAGTAATAAGTCTGATGTGTATCCAGTCAGGTTTATAGAATTACTGCTTGTTTTTCTGTCAAAAAATGAACTGCCAACAAGAGCTTCTATTTTCCCTTTTGCGAGTTTACCGCTATATAAAAGCTGAGGTTCAAAATTCAGTGACTGGAATTTGCTTTGCGCCCAGTTAAGATTGGGTACCGTAGTGACAGGGTTCAGCGGATTTATGGAAGTAGAAGGAGTACCTGTTTCTGTAGTACTTATCTGGTCATTAAATCCAAAGAGTGTTTTAATCTGTATGCCTTTATAAATACGGTAAGTAACTTCCAGGTTGGAAATAAGGTTTTTTGTTTTGCTTTCCGTTCTTGCCTCTTCCATCGCAAGAGGACTAATTAATAAACTGCTTTGAGTAATGGTTGGGCTGGGCCACCAGGTACTACCATCACTGTTTTTCATTGGCATATTTGGC
>JBARSW010000681.1:0-3863 GCA_049644925.1 Chitinophagaceae bacterium
TTCACATTGGCATAGATAGTTGCTTTTTCCAAATCACCTTCAAATGAATAGCTGCGTATTATTTTCCTGTCTCCATTAGTTACTCGTGGGCCATTACCACTACCATTGCCTGAACCATTTCCACCACCATTACCGCTACCACTGCCACCGCCGGTTCCGCTACCATTCCCAACACCACTTCCGGTACCGCTGCCTCCACTTTTGTCATAGTTATCTGCAGCTCCACCACCCCGGCCTGTACCGGTGGTTGTTTTACCAAGCACCGCTTTGGGTGATCGGGGTGCTGGGACATCAGCAATAGGATTTTCTATTTTTGTATTAGATTTATTAGTAATTGTTTTTGCATCAGGTTTTGTAGCTGTTGGCTTAACAACAGGTGTTGCATCTTTATCGTTAATCTCTTCAATGCTTTTAGAATCCACTGTTTCACCTGGTGCAGGAGGGTTGTAAGCAGCTACTCCAGGTTCTCCGGTTGCCTGAACAGGATTGCCGCCACCGCCACCCCCGTCAGCCAATGTTTCAGGCTCTTCGGGTAAATTAAGTTCTACCTCAATACCTGGTTCCTGGACAATTCTTTCAAGCGTTGGCATTTCCCATTTAAGCAGGAACATCAACAATAGCATAAAAACGGCAAAACCAGTTGTTATCATGGTTGCCTTGGATCTATACTTTGCGTCGAGGGATGCAGACATAGTGTAAGCGTTGTTCATACAAATTTAAGCTTTGATTATCAATGACTGGTGCGGCTGTTTATTCACACCTGTTATTAACGATGCAAATGGCGTGCAACTTGCATATATGAAATGTTAAGATTTGTGAATTATACCATTTAGCCATTAGAAGTAGCTCTTTGGGAAATGCCAGGCTGAGTATATCGATGCCAAATAATCACCCTTCGGTTAACTCAGGGCGACAATACGTTTTCAATGTCTAAATGGTATTACTTATCCCAGTTTTCTGTAAATCCAGTAAGGTGCCCATTTCATGAGTTTGGCAATCAGCCACCACCGCCGGCTTATGAATACCTTTCTTTTTCTTTTATGAATAGCAACCAGAATTTGATCTGCGGCTTTGCTTACCGGGATTAACCAAAATATGCCATCTCCTTTTGCCATTCGGGTGTCAACAAAACCCGGCTCAATGCTGGTAACTGCTATTTGGCCGTTCATTTTTGAGGCTTTTATCGCCAGACCTTCAAAATAATTACTTTGAAATGCCTTTGAGGCATTATAGGCGGGTGCATGGCTGCCGCCCCTGATAGCAGCAATTGATGAAATATTTACCAAATGACCATGACCTTGTTTTGTAAAATAATTGAAGCCCCAATTTGCAATTTCTGTAAATCCCTGCACATTGGTATCTATTGTCATTTTATCAATTGACCAATTTAATTCAGGTACCGGTTCTCCTGTACCGGCACAAATTATAAGAATGTCTAATCCATTTAAACGGGTAACAAGCTTTTCAAGTTGAATGGCGTTCTCATTTTTTGTAACATCGAAACAAGAAGTAATAATTCTGCCTGAAAAAGATTTTCTTAAATTTTCCAGTAATTCATTTCTCCTTCCTGTTATTCCTACCAGGTTTCCTTCAAGTGCCAGCTTTTTTGCTAATTCATTTCCTATGCCTGATGAAGCACCGACAATAATAATTTTTTTCTTTCCCTTAATAAGCCCACCAATTTCATTCTCCGGAGAATTTTCAAATTCCATATAATCTTTAAAGTCATCATCAAGTTTTGCCTGAACTGCTTCCAATGAAATAATAAGAGTTGTTGAAGGATAATTGTTGTCGTTTACTTTTTGTTGTGACCATGTTAAATGAACAACAGCAAATTCATTCTCTGTAATTTTAAAAAGTACTTCATCGCAATCCTGTCTTGTTGCAATTGCTGTAACAGGTTTACCAAAAAGAATATGATTTGCATTTAATTCTTTTTGTAATTGATTTTCCAGTGCACCTGTTGTTGCATTAATTTCCTGCCAGGGTATTTGATAGTTTAAGGTTTTCATTTAGTATTAAGCAATTGATATTTTAGCTGAGTTAATAAAGCAGAATTACTTGCCATGTCGCCAATTTGCTAAAAGTATTCCGGATAATACCAATGCCATACTAATAAAATGTATTATGGTGAATTTTTCATGAAGTAAAATTGCCGCCTCCGCACTGCTGAATATTGGTATCAGGTTGCCAAAAAGTGCCGTACGGCCAGCGCCAAGTTTGCGTATTGCGATATTCCAGATATGAAAAGAGATTACCGATGCCCCGATCCCAAGATAAAGAATTGCACTTAAAATATTTATGTTCCATTCTACTGCAGGAAAGTAAGTCGTTTCCCAGATATAGAACGGTAAAAGCATTAATGTGCCAAATGAAAATGCGACGAATAAAAAATTTACAGGAGATATGGCCGCAGGTTTCTTTTTGACCAAAGTATTGTAAACTGAAAAACAAAAGGCCGCTAATAAAACCCACAAATCACCTTTATCAAAATGCAGTAAAAAAAGATTTTGGAAGTTACCTTTTGTTAAAAGAAAGAGTACACCGGCAATACAAATAATCATACCTGTCAACTTCATCCAATTTATACTTTCTTTTAAAAAAATACGGGCCAGAATAACTGACATGATAGGAGATGAAGTTGTGCCAATCAAAGCTAAGTTGATGGCAGTAGTGTAATGTGCACCAATGTAAACAAATGTATTAAAGAGTGCAATGCCACTCAATGCTACCCAGAAGAAATAGTGTAATGAGGCAGAAACTGTTTTCCACTCATATTTGAATTGTTTTATAGCAAAAGGAAAGATTATAAGGGAGGCAGATAGCCATCGAAAGAAAGCAAGGCTGACTGGTGGAATCTTTCCAGTTACAACTTTAGCCACAATAAAATTGCCTGACCAGATAAAGGTGGCAAGTATTGCTAACCCAATTCCTGTATATATTTCTTTTTTCCCCACTAATTAACTAATTAGTAATTGGTTATAATGAAGACGAAGATAACCTGAAAGATGAATTTAGTTTTATCATTTTCATAAGCCGGGGAGTTCAATTCAATTTAGTAACTTTAAGAAAACCTTATTTATGAGAAAGCTATCATTTTTAACTGTGGTGGTCTCTTTCTTACTTCTGGCACTTTCATCAATAGGTTGGGCGCAAACTATTTCTTCTCAGAAAGGATTGACAACGGCGATTTTTTCTACAGAATTTGGTAAAATAAAAATGTACTTGCCGGATGATATACGGCCGGGAGATTTAATTTCAGGAACCGTAGTAACAGAGCCTAATGGAAATAGCACAAAGCAGATTAAAAAGAATCTTGCAGAACTGTCCAATTATACTTTTAGTATTGATGGTTCTAAATATTCAATTGATGATAGACAAGGTTGGTCATGGCAGTTAAAACAGGACAGAAAGATGACAGCTTCCCTTGAATTGATTAATAAAAGCGGAGTTGTAACCGCCTTGCTTCCACTTCAGTTAAAAGAATCCGTCAAACAGGCTTCATCAACAAGGTGTGTTATTCCTTCTCATGCATTAACTGGTTCGCCTATGAGGATATCAGGCAACTTTGATGGGGATGCTGCCAATACAAAAGTTTCTATCAACAATCAGCAGGCAGCGATACTTGCAGAATCACCAGGGGATTGTTTTGTTTCTTTTCCTTTATCAGCAACAGGAACACAAACAATAAGGGTAAATGAAAACGGGAAAGAACCGTGTTTAAAAAATATTTCAGCAGTAGATCTCCAGGTTTCTGTTCCGAAAACAAATTTATTAAGAGGAGAAAAAACTACGCTTACTGTTGCGGTCTCCGGTTTACAAAACCTGACCGATACGGCTGTTCTTACACTGCGAAATAATAC
>JBARSW010000682.1:0-5843 GCA_049644925.1 Chitinophagaceae bacterium
GGTATTGATTGATAGCGGCCTGCAGTTCGTCAGTTGTCCACCCGGTTTGGGCAATAATTTCTGGTGCTGCAATTTCAATTCCTCTTTTTTGCATTAGCTGCACCACCTGGTTAGGAAAGTTTTTCGAAAAAGGAACTTT
Source organism: Chitinophagaceae bacterium (assembly GCA_049644925.1). Taxonomy (GTDB): domain Bacteria; phylum Bacteroidota; class Bacteroidia; order Chitinophagales; family Chitinophagaceae; genus JJ008. Next base: position 140 of record JBARSW010000682.1, read on the forward strand.
TTCGCCGATTGTATAAGAATCTCCCAATGCCAGGTATGAATAAGTCATGTTGTCAACAATTTTTAATGAAAATAATCAGATTAAGTTTAACAGGGAATTCGTTTATAAAAAATTGATAATTGCTTTGGCCACATTATTATCCCTGTATATTCTGCGATGCCCCAGCCCTTTAGTAATTAGAAAATCAATATTCGGATTGTTTTCAGCTTTTACTTTCAAAGCATCTTTGAGAGGGGTAGTTTCATCTTCTTCGTCATGTATCCAGAGTACTTTTGCCCTTATATTTTTCATGGCTCTTTTAATGGAATACCAGGCAGGACTAACACCTCCTTTTTCAATAATTACATTTTCAAATTCCTGCCTTAATGCAATATCTAATTTTAAAAAATTAAAAAACGTATCTATTGCCGTAGTTGTTTCTGTTGCAGGTGCTATCAAAACCAATCGGTAAGCCTCCGAATGTTTTATTTCTTCCAGTGCAAGACTTATGGCCAATCCACCGAATGAATGTGCCACAAAAGACTGAATTGGACCATACTGTTTATTGATTTCAAGAATTGTCTTTTTATATAAGGGTGCATTTATTTGTTTTGACCCGCTTCTACCGTGTGCCGGTGCGTCAAAAGCCATCACTTCATAACCTTTTTTGATTAATGGTTTTACATAACGGTCAAAATTGACAGCGGAAGATTCAAACCCATGAATTATCAGGACTTTTCTTTGTGAAGGATTGTTCCAACGCCAACCGATGACAGTAATTCCGTCTACTTTGAGCTTCAGTTTTTCAGCCTCTTCAAATATTTTGTGAGGTGGTTTCAGGTTTCGTCTTTGCGGGGTACAAAAAAGTTCAAATGCCTTTTCCGCAGCTTTCTTTTTGGAGATGGTGGAAAGAAGTTTGAATTTTGCCCTAATATAACCCAGTGCCAAACGGTGTGATACTTTCATTAGTACAAAAATAAGTTTCACTTGCCATTCATTGAATAGTACTTTCACAGATGAATACCTGGTGGGAAATTAAAAATAAAAACATTAAATATGGATATTGTAATAATCGGATCCGGAAATACTGCGGCAGTACTTGGCAGAAAGTTTAAAGCAGCCGGTCATCATATTGTACAAATTGTAAGCAGGAATGCTTCTGCTGCTTCTGCATTGGCCTATGAATGGGATACGGAATCTTCCAACTACATGATTACGATCCATAAAAATGCAGATGTTTATCTTATAGCTGTGAGTGATGATGCCATAACAGAGGTAATTGAAAACCTGAAATTACCGGGCAAAGTAGTTGCACATACAGCCGCAGCAATTCCCAAAGAAATATTGAAAAAAGTATCAGAACATTATGGTGTTTTTTATCCTTTGCAAAGCTTACGTAAAGAGAAAGTTACTTTGCCGGAAGTGCCTGTCTTTTATGATGGCAGTGATGAGTTAACCAAAAGTAAACTGGAATTTCTGGCAAAATCTATTTCGGAAGAGAAAGTGGCGGAAGCTGGTGATGATGCAAGGTTGAAATTACATGTTGCAGCAGTTGTAGTAAGCAATTTTGTCAATCATTTATATACACTGGCCGAAGATTATTGCAGGAAAGAAGGCCTCAATTTTAAACAGTTGTTGCCTTTGATTGATGAAACAGCTTCCCGGATTAAAACTATTTCACCGGCGCAAGCCCAGACAGGGCCTGCCATCAGGCAGGATAAAGAAACCATTCAAAAGCACCTGGATTTGCTGAAAGATCATAATCAACTGAAGAATCTGTATTTACTGCTTACAGAGAGTATTCAACAGGGTAATTAACAGTTTTCCTGAACAAGTAAATGTATTTTTTGTTTTACCATTACTTTTGCAGTCCAAGGATAAAAAAGCCATTGGAATTAACGAAATCAGGATAGATGTACACAATCAGATTTAATTTTGAACAACCAGGTTTAGCACCAGTAATATTGACCAATATTGAAGATGGGCAAAGCCTTTTGGAAGTAGCCCTTAAAAATGAAGTAGAGCTTCATCATAATTGCGGTGGAGTATGTGCATGCAGCACTTGCCATCTTTATATTGAAAAAGGTGATGCTTATTTAGAAGAGTTAAGTGATAAGGAAGAAGATTTTATTGACCGTGCCGTTAATCCAAAATTGAATTCAAGGTTGGGTTGTCAATGCCTTTTGCAGGCAGGTAGTGGAGAAATAGAAGTAAAAATACCTGATCAGACACAATTTTTAGGAGAATAATTAAGAACAATAAGCTGCCAGCTTTTGCTGTGAGCTAACTGTACTAAAATACCAGTAACCTGTAACAAGTAACAAGTATGAAACATTTTGAACCACCAATAAATTGGAATGATTACGAAGACATTGCTCAGAAATTATATGAAAAATTTGGCGATGAATTCAATGAGGGAAAGATTTATCGGATACGTTTTACCGATCTGCTTGAATGGGTGTTGCAGATTCCGGGTTTTGAAGGAAAAAGAGAAGAAAGCAGTGAAGGACACCTTGAAATGATTCAGAGCAGCTGGGTTTATGAGTGGAGAGATAATCAGAAATAACAGCCGGTTGAAAAGTTGATAGGTTAACACATAATTTCCTTATCACATTTCAACCTTCAACATATAAAAATGAATATTCTCAAATTATTTAAGCCGATCACCACTTTTGTTTTTGATGTAGATGGGGTGTTGACAGATGGCACCATTCTGGTCCTTGACAATGGTGTACAGGCAAGAAGTATGAATATTAAGGATGGCTTTGCGTTGCAAATGGCATTAAAGAACGGCTATCGGGTTAAAATTATTTCAGGTGGTAATTCCCCGCAGGTTGTTGACCGGTTGGAAAAACTGGGTGTTAAGGAAATTGATATGTCAGTGTTTGATAAAAAATCTTTTCTTAATGAGTATATGCTGGCAAATAAACTGAAGAAAGAAGAGGTTTTATTCATGGGTGATGATCTGCCGGATGTTCCGGTGATGAGTTTAGTGGGGCTTCCCTGTTGCCCTGCAGATGCAATAAATGAAGTAAAAGAGACAGTGCTGTATATCTCTCCACTAAATGGAGGATTTGCCTGTGTACGGGATGTTATTGAAAAAGTACTGAAACTGAATGACCAATGGACATACATTCCAGAGGTTACTTCACGGTAGTAAATACGGGTATTTTCTTTTAACTTTCAGAAAAAATTTACATGAGATTGATAACTGCTTTTTTTAGGATGATACGGTTACCCAATCTCTTCTTTATGGCACTTACCCAGGTGCTTTACCAGTTTTGCATTTTTGAAACAATTTATAAGGACAAAATCCCTTCGGGAGATTTTCTTCAATTTGTTTTACTGTTGGTCGCTTCCTTGTTTATTGGCGCTGCAGGATATATCATCAATGATTATTTTGATATAAATATTGACGAAGTAAACAAGCCTCTGAAAATGGTTGTGGATAAAGTAATACACCGGCGTTGGGCACTTGCCTGGCATTTTATGTTGAGCCTGTCTGGAATTATCCTAACCATTATTGCACTGCCTTTCTTACAAAAATGGTATTTAATTGGCGCCAATATTTTATGTGTAATTCTGCTTTGGTTTTATTCAACTAATTTTAAAAAGAGTCTGCTATCAGGAAATATTGTTATCTCCTTACTGACTGCCTGGACAATATTTATCATCTTTTTTTCTAAAGTTGACCTCAGCAATGCATTTGGAAATGGAGGAACTGATCAGATAAAATTTTTCCGCCTCACTGCTTTGTATGCAGGTTTTGCCTTTATCATTTCATTGATACGGGAAGCAATAAAAGATATGGAAGATATGCCGGGTGATGCTAAATACGGATGCAGGACAATGCCCATTGTTTGGGGAGTGAATGTTACAAAAGTATATATTGCTGTATGGCTCATTGTTCTTTTGGCAATCTTGTCTGTCTTACAGGTTTATGTTCTGCAGTTCAGTTGGTGGTTAATCATTGTCTATTCGATAGTGGCAATTCTATTTCCCCTTTTTATCATCCTTATCAGATTGAAAAAAAGTGTGACAGTAAAAGATTATCACCAGTTGAGTACATTAACCAAACTGGTGATGTTTACCGGAATTATTTCTATGATCTTCTTCTACTTTTATTTATGAATCCCATCATATTAGCCTCACAATCTCCAAGGCGGAAACAATTATTAGAATGGGCAGAAGTGCCTTTTGAAATAGTTGTTAAAGAAACAGACGAAAAGTTTCCTCCGGGTATTACCCCTGCTGAAGTAGCAATTTATATTGCCAGGAACAAAGCAATTGCTGTGCAGGAATTGCGAAGTAAAGATGAAATAATCTTAGCCGCAGATACAATAGTTGTTCTCGGTGAAAATATTATTGGCAAGCCTGTTCATCGGGAAGATGCTGTTAGTATCTTATTGGCATTATCGGGTGAAATACACCAGGTAATTACGGCAGTGGTAATAAGAAAAGGTGAAATGGAAATTGCCTTTGCTGATACAACAGAAGTGGAATTTCACCAGCTATCAGTTTCCGAAATTGAATTCTACGTTGACAAATACAAACCATACGATAAGGCCGGTGCCTATGCCATTCAGGAGTGGATAGGAGTGGTAGGCATCAAATCCATAAATGGCGACTTCTATAATGTGATGGGCTTGCCGGTGAGCCGTGTTATGAGGGAACTTTCAAAATTTAATGCTTAAAGTTTAAGGTTTAATGGTTTCAGATTTTCTATAACAAAGAAATCTCCATAAATGGTGAAATATTTAAATATTTCACTATAACTTCAAACCTGCTTGCCGTACAGGCGGGCCTTAAACTATTAAACTTCAAACGATACCTTATGACCGAAAGATTACTCCATTTCATCTGGCAATTTCAATACTTTAATAAAAATGATTTGGTAAGTACTGCTGGTGAAACGGTGCAGGTAATTTTTCCTGGCCAGTACAATACCAATCAGGGACCGGATTTCTCTGATGGCAAAATAAAAATCAGTAAAACAACATGGGCTGGAACCATTGAACTGCATCTTAAAACTTCTGACTGGATTAAACATAATCATCAATCTGACAAAAACTATAACAATGTAGTGCTGCATGTGGTATGGGAAGATGATGGAACGAAAGATGCTATTCCCGTTTTAGAATTGAGAGACCGGGTTTCAAAAATACTCTTGCAGCGGTATGAAGAATTGATGAAAGCCTCATCATACATTCCCTGCGAAAAAGGCATCGGTGCAATACGAGATATAACCTGGAAAAGCTGGAAAGACAGATTGCTGGCAGAAAGGCTTCAGCGAAAAACATTAGCAGTAGAAAAATTTCTATCCGTAAACAATTTTCACTGGGAAGAAACATTCTGGTGGATGCTGGCCCGTAATTTTGGAATAAAAGTAAATGCAGATTCTTTTGAAGCTATTGCCCGTTCCATCCCGATCAATGTGCTGGCAAAGCAGAAACACCAGATACACCAACTGGAAGCTTTGTTACTGGGGCAGGCGGGTTTGCTGGAAGAAAATTTTAAAGATGATTATCCTGAGTTGCTGAAAAGAGAATATAAATTTCTTCAAACCAAGTATCAATTAAAGCCTGTTTCTATTCCACTTCATTTTCTAAGGATGAGGCCGGGAAATTTTCCTACTATCCGGCTGGCGCAATTAGCTATGCTGGTTCATTAATCTGCACACCTGTTCTCTAAAATAAAAGTTACCGGGAACATAAAAGAAGTGAAA
>JBARSW010000683.1:0-1605 GCA_049644925.1 Chitinophagaceae bacterium
CTGCAATACAATCCAGTGTTTGCTGAATCCATTTTTTCATAAAGTCAGCTTTCACTGCTTTTTCTTTATCTGATACACCGGTTATATGTTCGCTGCCCAATGTTTCCAGCGCAGAGAAATCCTGCACAAGCAGATCATCCTGTTTATCTGCCCTGATGGCCAGTTCTTTTAGTCCATAATACATTTTACTGGGGCTTGCTGTTTCTGCATTGCTGTCAAACCGCATACAAAGCCTTTCCTTATCCAGTGCAAATCGGCTGTAATATAAATTGAAGTTCATCTCCAGCAGGCGGCGCATTACCGGCACAGAAGGCTGGGGCATTCTGGCCAATATAACTTCGGCTTTTACTTCGGCCTTATTAAAACTGCCCCTCACAATTTTTGAACCCTGGTAAAATTCGAAACGTCCTTCCGCTCCATTTCTTTCATATATTACATTTGAATTGCTATCGTCCCGCAGGTAGTCAAAAAAAGCATCGAGGCTTTCGGAATATTTCTTTTCCTTAAACAGGTTATCCGCATCTGTCCACCGGTTTACTTTGGCTATTGGTTTATTGTTATCCGAATACCTGCCAAATGGAATGTTGGGGTTTGTCCCGGATTCTTCTTTTTTCTTTCCCCAGCCAAAAAGTTTGTCAAACATTTATTGTTATTTGTACCATGGCAATATACAAAGAAGTTGTGGCTTATATATGTTAGAACGGGTGTCTTTCGAAAAGGCTATTTTACAACTATGGTAAAAAGGCATAAATTAACCCACCAGCTTAAAAAGAGGTGTTTGCCATATGGCAAAAATCAGTAGTTTCGCCCTATTCATTTAATCACTCAATTACAGGTCATGAAGTTTATAGCGTCATCTTCTTCTTTGCTGAAACAATTGCAGCATATTTCCGGAGTTATCAATGCCAACACGGTGTTGCCCATACTTGAAGATTTCTTATTTGAAGTTGAAAAAAACAAACTGACTGTGGTCGCCACCGACCTGGAAACTGTAATGCGGGTGCAGTTGGAAATTGAAGCTAAAGACAGCGGAAAAGTTTGTATTCCTGCCAAGATACTGATGGATTCGCTGAAAAATTTACCGGATCAGCCACTTACATTTAATATTGATAAAAACTTCGGAATAGAAATAACCAGCGATAATGGAAAGTATAAAGTAATGGGAGAGAACCCTGATAATTTTCCGAAAGAACCAACTGCGGATGATACCACCTCTTTTACCATGCCCGCCTCTGCACTGGTAACCGCTATCAGTAAAACATTATTTGCCACCAGTAATGATGACCTTCGGCCAGCAATGACCGGTGTGTTTTTTGAGCTTGATAAAAAAGGCCTGCAGTGTGTAGCAACGGATGCACATCGCCTGGTACGTTATAAAAGAACGGATGTTATTTGCCCCAAGACTGACAATTTTATTGCTCCCCGCAAACCATTAAGTCTTTTAAAAGCAGCCATCCCCTCCACCGATGAAGAAATAACGGTAAGTTATAACAGTAATCACCTTTTTGTAAAACATGGCAGTACTCAAATGAGCTGCCGGTTAATTGATGCCCGGTTCCCGGATTATAAAGTGGTAATACCAACCGACAATCCTTACAAACTAAC
>JBARSW010000684.1:0-4381 GCA_049644925.1 Chitinophagaceae bacterium
ACTGTACCCTTTCTGTCAGCGAGACCATCTTTTAAATGAATGATATAAACATATGTTCCGGTTGGTTGTTGTAATCCATTTATTGTACCATCCCAATTAACTTCATTAGCGGTTGTACGGTAAACGAGTTGGCCAAACCTATTGAAAAGGCTTACACAAATAAACCATTGCGGGTCAAGAAATGGGATGCTCCAGGTATCATTCTTTCCGTCATTATTAGGGGTAAATGCAGTCGGAATAAAAATATCAGCCACCACTTTAATGTTTACATAATCTTCGTTCGTACAAAAGTATTGCGAAACAGCTGAAAGTTTGTATTGAATATCCTGATCGGGTGAAGCAAAGGGGCGAATGGCTGTATCTGAAGAAAGAAAATCTGAAGGTGACCAATAATAACTTACAGATTCACCATCAACTGATCCATTTAGAACTGTTTTACCCCCTTTTAATACAACCCGGTTTGGGCCTGCATCTACAATAGGCTTTGGATGCACAATAATTTTAAGTACCTCTGACGCAATTCTACAACCACTGAAACCGGCATTGCCACCTTCAGCCACCGTTATTCTGTACCAATAGCTTCCTGAAATAGTTGGATTCCGCTGATAAGACATATTTGTTGCACCAGGAATATCAATCCAGTTTAATCCGCTATCCATACTATTCTGCCATTGGAAAATTGGTGAATTAAATCCAGGAGAAATGGAAGCACCAAAGACAAAATCTTGTTGAGAACCTGTGCAAATATCCAACAGACTGCTACCACCCTGTATCTCAGAAGTAATGACAGGTCCGCAGGGCCGGAAGGTTATGTCATCTAACCCAATATCATTCCCCATACCTCCAGGGGCATTATTTGTTATCCTTAGAATGATAACTGGATTAGCCGGAGAAGTTGTAAAAAAGAAACCATATTGCTTCCATTCAGGTTGTGAACTTACAAAAATGTCACCTGTATTATATTGTTTCAGAACGATTCCATCAGGTGTTTCAATCCTGAAAGTTAAATTCGGTTTTATACCTGAAGGTGAAAGCAAAACATTCATTATCCAGGAGGCAAACTCGTAAGTGGTATTTGGGCAAAGTCCCGTAACAGTTTTTACAAAAAAATCTCCAGGTTGATAAGAAGCATTAACAAGCATAAAGGCGCCATTACCAGTGTGATCTGATGATACAGTATGCCATGCATTTCCGAAACAGCCGGAAGTTGAAGATGTTACAGTATAATATCCATCATCCGGACATGAAGAAGAAATATAAGTATAAGCATTGGAAGGTGTATAATTCAAATCGGGATTCGAATAAGTACCAAAAGTCAAATTCACTACCGGATCACCAAGACTGCCGGTACATAATTGTGAATTTACAACAGTAGAGAAAAAAAATGTAAATATGAAAAAATATGGCCGAACTCGTCTGAAAGAGAATAAAAAGCTACTCACCATTCTGATAATTAGAATTTCCTGTAAAATTAAACAATTATAAATCTCCATAACTTAAAAATATTATAGTCAGATTATTTGCTTCAACGAACTGACTGGGTTGATATTTTTTTCGAGAAAAGGAAATCGTTAAATTCGATTATAATTTTAGTATATACACTATGAATATATCAGCCAATACCTTCCGGTACTTTTTTGGGATTTTATTTTTCTTTATTTTAAATTTTAATCTTTTTGCCCAGAATAAAGATTATTATCCTGACCCCGATACAACAATCCAAAAAAAGCTGGAGGAATGGCAAAACCTGAAGTTTGGTTTATTAATGCATTGGGGACCATATAGCCAATGGGGTGTTGTAGAGAGTTGGAGTATTTGCCCGGAAGATCTCAGTTGGGCATCAGGTGCTAGGATAAACAATAAAGGTGAAAATTATTATGAATATTTAAGAAAATATGAAGACCTCAAAAAAACCTTTAATCCGGTTAAATTCAATCCTAGTAATTGGGCTTTGGCTGCAAAAGACGCCGGCATGAAGTATGTAGTTTTTACTACTAAGCATCACGATGGGTTTAGTATGTTCGATACCAAATATTCTGATTATAAAGTAACAGATAAAGATTGCAAGTTTTCTGAAAATCCAAAAAGCAACATTACAAAAGAGATTTTTTCTGCATTCAGAAAAGAAGGTTTCTGGACAGGAGCCTACTTTTCTAAACCCGACTGGCATTCTGATTTTTACTGGTGGAAGAGATTTCCTCCTTCTGACCGGAATTGTAATTACTCTATTCAAAAGAATCCTGATCATTGGAAGAAATTTGTTGATTATACTCATAACCAGATAAATGAATTGATAACAGATTATGGCAAAATTGATATTCTTTGGCTTGATGGCGGTTGGGTTAAGAAAAAAAACGAGGATGAAGTAAAAAATGAGTTATTAGAGATTTATGAAAATAGCCGATGGGCAAGAAATCCTCAAAACCAGGATATAAATATGGCAGACCTGGTAAAGAAAGCAAGAATTAAACAACCGGGTCTGATTGTTGTTGACCGGGCAGTTAATGGAGAATTTCAGAATTACTTAACGCCAGAACAACATATTCCAGAAAAAGGACTTCCCTACCCTTGGGAGACATGCATGACAATGGCAAATAGCTGGAGTTATGTCCCAAATGATAATTATAAAACCACAGAGGATTTATTAGAAAAACTTGCGGACATAGTAAGTAAAGGGGGAAATCTATTATTGAATATAGGGCCAGGCCCGGATGGTGAATTAGACACTAATGCCTATGCAAGACTTAAAGATATTGGCTTTTGGATGAAAATTAATGGCGAAGCAATTTATAATACCAGGATGTTTTCAACCTTTGGAGAAGGAGAAAAAATCCGGTACACACAAAGTAAAGATGCAAAAACGCAATTTATTTTTCTTTTTGACTTTCCAGATAACAAATTAAATCTGAAGAAAATTTCATTCCCTAAATCAACAAAGGTGCAAATGCTGGGAAGCAAAAGTGTATTGAAGTGGGTGATGACCGAAAATGGTATTGAAATTACAATCCCCAAAAAATTAGAGAAAAGTTCAAATTATATTTGGGTACTTAAAGCACAGATTAAATAAACTCTATCAGCTAATATTATCAACTATTTGTATATACGAGAGTAATTAATCTTCTTCCTTCAGAAATCAAAATTTCGTAATTTTTGTGTTTTATCAGGAACTTAACTGAGAAAAATCAGCTTTGTATTAAACAATTAGTTGTTTTTTTGATACACACTAATAAAAACCAACAATATGCCCAGATCTCATCACAGAAAAAAGCATAAAACCCAACTTAAACAGTTTAAGCATGAACATGATGATTCTGCTTTGGGAAGTACTACTGCTAAAACTAAAGCTGTGGTTGTATTCACAATTATTGGAGCTATTATTGGATCGGCAGTTGCATTTTTTGCCTCAAACCAATCAGTTCCATGGATAGCTGCCGGGCTTATTCCCGGAGTGATTGTTGGTTACTTTATAGGAAAACGAATTGATAAAGGCCAATGGTAATTGCCAATTTTTTCTAAAACTGAAACTTCTCGGCCTTGCCGACTTTCTTTATTACATTTGTAAAAATTAAAAAATGAAAATATTTGTAGCTGGTCTCCCCTATGATATGGATGATGCTGAATTAGAGGAATTTTTTGAAAAATTTGGTACTGTTTCTTCTGTAAAAGTTGCAATGGACAGGGAAACCGGAAAAAGTAAAGGCTTTGGTTTTGTTGAAATGCCCATAGACTCTGAAGCAAAAGAAGCAATTGAAGGGTTGAATGATATTTCCCTGGGGAAAAAATCTTTGGTTGTAAAGCAAGCAGAAGAAAAACAAGGTGGAGCCGGTGGTGGTGGTTTCCGCGGCGGAAATAGTGGTGGCGGAGGGTATAACAATAAGTTTAATAATAACCGGGACAGGGACAGAAGAAGGTTCTGATATTATTTTATATAGAAAAGCCGTATTGCAAGGTGCGATACGGCTTTTCGTATTTTAGATCATTCACAATCATTAATTATTAAGCCTGTTCAAATTTTATTAATGATCCAGTTGAACTATAAGTGGCTTCATATTTGATAGCCCCTCGCATAAAATGAGCTTTCCAGGTTCCATCATTTCTTAATTTCCATTCATAAACATTATCAGTTGGAAATCGTTGCCTGAAAGCATCAAGTACGATTTTAGGAACTGGAGCTTCAAGGCAAATTACTGAATGAGAAGATTGGTGACCACTATCATCGAAAGTGGCAGAATGACGCTGGCTGCTTTGATTAAACTGACTGGTAAAGCTACTGCTACTGCTTTTTTGCCACTCAATTTCAGCTGCACCAGGAAAATTTGTTGCCAAAGCAGTAGTTACTGTCTGAGGAACCGCTGTTGCAGCCACAATATTGGCTGTACCC
>JBARSW010000685.1:0-2092 GCA_049644925.1 Chitinophagaceae bacterium
TACTTTTGGTAAAAAGCTACCAAAAGATGAGTATATATGATTCACATTCGGAGTAGTAGTGATTTGTGTATAACCATCTCCAAAGTCCCAGTAATAAGATGCTATTGGTCCGGTTGTAAATGAATTGAGACTCATTTGTATTGGTTTACATCCGGAAAGAGGTAAATAATCTATAGTTGTTCCAACTGTATCAAAAACCTGAATTGTGTTTGTAATTGAATCCAGGCAGCCACCGAGGCTTGTAATAATTAATTTTACCAGGTATGTTCCGGCAACTGAATAGTAGTGTACAGGATTATTTAAAGCAGAAGTTCCCTGACCCGGTCCAAAATTCCAAAGAACAGAAGAATAATACGAAGAAGTATTAGTGAACTGTACTTCAAATGGAAGACAGGAACTGATGGAATCATTTACTGCGAAATTTGCCAACGGAGTATCAATTCTGATATAATTGGTTTTGGTTATGGAATCAGCGCAACCATATCCGTCAGTTTCTATCAATTTAATATCATAAAATCCACTTGCAGAATAATTATGTGTTGGAGATAATAGAAGTGAGGAATTCCCATCTCCAAAACTCCACTCGGAGCTAAAACCTGCAGGAGTAGTTGTATTTGTAAACGTTATCGGAGCTCCTGGACAACTTAACGTATCTGGAGAAATAAAGTCAGGTATTGGGTCAGTGGCGGTTATAATATTTAAGTTTGTAGTACTGTCTATGCACCCGGCAGCGTCAGTTACAATTAATTTTACAGAAAACGTACCGGCTGTATTATAAGTATGCTGGAAAGGAGGACTGGTATAAGTTTGACTGGTTCCATCTCCATAAATCCATTCCCAATTTACAAGGCTATTGACACCATCTGTTGCAGAGAGGTCTGTAAAAGAAGTAGTCAGACCCATACAACCAGCAGTGTTATTCGCATTAAAAAAAACAAGCGGACCATTGATGCGTATATAATTTGTTTTTGTAATTGTATTTGTACAGCCGTTGATGTCTGTTATTCGTAATCGAACTGTGAAATTACCAGTAGTAGGATATGCAAATCCGACATTGGGTACTCCAACACTGGCAGTTCCGCCATTACCAAAGTCCCAGTCATAATTTACAATATTTGCAGGTATAATATTGGTAGTTTGAAACTGTATGGTTGCAATTTTACAGGCTTCTGTAATGTCAGCAATAAAGTCTGGGTTTTCGTTAACTGTGTTAATTGTAAAAAAAGTTGTGTCAGCACACCCTGCATTTGTTACAACAAGTCTGACATTGTATGTACCTAAGGCAGGAAAAATGTGAACAGGGTTTTGCGTAAAGACAAGTGGAGATGCATCACCAAAATCCCATTCCCATGTTAATGGGGCAACTGACTGATCGGTGAATGTAAAACGGAGACGATTGCCACAGTCGGGTGTTGCAATAAATCTGGCAATTGGGGGATTGACATATATGTATCTCACCTTTGCACTTGTATCAGGGCAACCATTGTTAAATGCAATAAGGCGGATATCAAAATAACCGGTGTCATTATAATTGTGAAGTGGATGTTGTGTAAATGAAACACCTCCATCGCCAAAGTCCCAATCCCATTCATCTGCAGGAACAGAAAGGTCGGTAAATTGTACAGGTTGTCTTGCACAAACAGGATTGGGGGAGGCTGAAAAATCGGCAACTGGCTTAGATCCTACCCTTATGGCGTCAGGAATAATGAGTGAATCAGTACAACCACTGCTTGTTGTGATAAAAAGTTTAATCGTATATGTTCCTTGTGATAAAAATGTATAGGTGGGGTTTGCAGCAACAGAAGTACCACCATCACCAAAATCCCAAAAATAGGAGGTAACTGCATCAACTGAATTAATAACTGCAGTTGGTGTAATAGTATAAGGGATACAACCCCTGGCTGGCAGAGAAGGGACTCCGATAGTGGCTCTTTGTATTCTTACATAATTTGGTCTGATTAAAGTATCCGTGCATCCAAAAGCATTGGTCACAATTAATGTATCATTATAATTACCATAGTTTGAATAGGTGTGTGATGGATTTTGAGCAGCAGAGATACCCCCGTCACCAAAATGCCATTCCCAACTTAAT
>JBARSW010000686.1:0-2218 GCA_049644925.1 Chitinophagaceae bacterium
GTTTGGGGCAATAGTGTAATCGTTGGCGACCGCACCATTGATGTACATATCCGCAAAATCCGCCAGAAGATGGGAGTGGATTGTATTACTACGGTAAAGGGGGTTGGTTATAAGTTTGAGCAGTAACTGAAGTATAGTTCATGGTCAGGGCAAACGCATCTAATTTCTCAGCGATTTTTTTTGAAAATCGAATTTTGGAACACGGATGACACGGGTCAGACGGATGAAAACGGATATTTTGATTCTGCTTAGCAGAATAACTCGGGGTATATCTGGCCAAATATTTATTTATTTTCCTAATAATAGATATTCTTTTATAAAAAATTTAGAAACTGTGAAAGTCCGTTCAATCCGTGTTATCCGTGTGCTGTAATTAGGTATTTAGATGCGTTTGCCCTGTTCATGGTTGATAGTTCATAGCTAATACCGCTAACTTTGTCTCTCTCCTCCCATGAACTATGAACAATAAACGATGAACCTTTTCACTAAAAATATTTCTCCAAGACAGATTGCTGCATTTACGGCGCTGGTGCTGGCTATTCCGGAAAGCATACTGGTGTTTTTTGTAGAAAAAAGCTGGATATGGGCCGGTGGTTCTTTTATCATCATCTTTATTGGCAGTTATTTTCTGATCTCCTTTATGCTGGAGCGGTTCATCTACCGCAAAATAAAACTTATTTATAAATTCATTTATAAAACCAAGGCCACCAAACGGGAAGAAACTTATTATAAATATATATTACCCCAAAAAAGTATTGATGAAGTAAAAGATGATGTGGAAGCCTGGGCCAACAAAAATGAAGAAGAACTGGAACTGCTGCGCAGCAATGAACAGTTTCGAAAAGAGTTTTTACAAAACCTCTCTCATGAATTTAAAACGCCGGTATTTGCCATACAGGGTTATGTGGATACGTGGCGTGCCGGCGCCCTTGCCAACCCGGAGGTAAATAAAAAATTTTTAGAAAAGGCAGCAAAGAATGTGGACCGGCTCACCAACTTACTAAACGACCTTGATGAAATATCCAGCCTGGAAAGAGGGGAACTGGTATTGTACAAACAGAATTTTGTAATACAGGACCTGGTGAAAGAAGTGTTTGAAAGCCTGTCTGTAAAAGCCGATGCTACCAGTATCCATTACGGAATTAAGAAGGGCTGCGAATTTCCGTTAACGGTGTTTGCTGATAAAGAAAAAATAAGGCAGGTATTTACCAACCTTATTGAAAACTCCATAAAGTATGGCAAACAGCAAGGCAATATTACTGCCAGTATGTATAAAACGGATGGCAAACATATACTGATAGAATTGAGCGACGACGGCATTGGTATACCGGAAAAAAACCTGCCCCGCATTTTTGAACGTTTTTACCGCACCGATGAAGGACGCAGTATAGATGTTACCGGCAGCGGCCTTGGCCTTGCCATCTGCAAACATATTATAGAAGCCCACGGCCAAACTATACATGTACGCAGCCGGGAGGGCATTGGTACTACTATTGGGTTTACGCTGGATGCAAGAAAGGATTAGTGCTGCCTTTTATTACTATTGCTGTTTGGAGCACCGAAGGATACCGCTTTTAATACACTCCCCATACACCTGCCATGCTTACGGTATGCTTGTGCCTAGACCTAGAATAGCAATACAGGTAAATTAAAATTTGTATTTGCGGCACGACAATACAAAGGCGAACACCAAATGGTTGAAACCAATGGTCGTTTTCTTGACTAAGCTGATTGCGTAGCGTATATTTATGTGTTGTACGCCACCAATTGACAGACTCTACTAAATGGACTACACAGACATAAATCAATGCATTAAAACTTTAAATGAAAGACCCAAATGGTTTTTTCAGAAAGACAATATTGCTGAAAAATTACAATGCTTTGACACAATCCAAAAGGTTGGAACGCCAACCACAATTTATTCTCTCTTTAGTTTCTTAAAAAGTGACAATACGTTAATCCAAGAAAAATCAGCTGAAACAATTCTGAATTTGTTTGCCAAACTAAAATCTCAAAATGACCTTGCAGATAGTTTAAAACATTTGACTATAGATAAAAGTGATTTGGATTTATACAGAGTTGACTTTGATGAAGAAACCTATTTACAACTTTTGGGTATTGCAAGCTTAAATAGTAGTGGCTATGTACGAGAAAAGGCTGTTAAGGAAATTACGAGACTACAAAACACAAATGGTTTAAAATTTATACTGTATAGACT
>JBARSW010000687.1:0-1893 GCA_049644925.1 Chitinophagaceae bacterium
AATCATGCTTTGCGTCACTGCCCATTTCTCCGCTGAACCGTTCAATACTTTGATTCAATAAAATAAATTTTACCCCATTGATATGATTTTTGCCCCGCACCATTTTTTCCGGGTGCAGGTTATACTGCAGGTAATAGCCATACACCACCGGCATAATAAATAAAGCAAACAGCAAAACGAGGAGCAGCCATTTCCAACAAAAAAACAATTTCCATTCTTTTCTAAATAGAATATAAAAGAAAGCCGCAACTGCCGGAACAAACACCGCAATATGCCCCTTGGTGGAAAAGCCCAACGCCAAACCAAGAGCCGCTCCGGCAACATTCAATAATTTCTTTTTTTGTATAAACTCCACCAATTGCCAGGTGGCAAAAGCAATAGAAGCTGTTAGTATCGCATCCATCCGTACATCATTGTTGGCAAGTATAAAAGCAAAAGAAGAGGCCAGTATCAATGCTGCCAGTTTTCCCACTTCGCTGTTATATAATGATTTTCCTATGCGGTAGGTGGAATAAATGCCCAACAGTGAAAAAAGAAATGAGGGGAATTTATAAGCGAATTTTGTTACCCCAAAAACCTTATAACTAAATGCACAAAGCCAGAAATGCAGGTGTGGCTTATCGAGATAATCTTTTCCGTTGTCAATCAGATTAATATAGTCGCCGGTAAGATACATCCGAAGGGCAATGTTTGCATGGTGTGCAGAATCATTGTCCATCAGCGGAACGAATAAGCCAATAATATAAACAATCCCGAGCAGGGAGAAAAGAAAGAGGTAATTGCTTCGGGAAAGAAAAGGAGTGTTCAACAAAAAATGTTTTTGCAAAGAAAACACCTTTTTCTAAAAGGAACTATCAATTCCTGTTGTCTTAGTATAAGTTTTATTTAGAAACTTTTTTTGAAAAGGACAAAGGCTAGCTGTTGACCGGGTGAAGTATTTAATTGTTAATTATTTTATTGAATGGCCTTGAGATGGCTTACCTTATGAACCACAATAGACACATAGAAACATAGGGTTTCACATAGGATTACTTTAATATTAAATCTATGTGTGTCTTTCTTATGTGTTTTATGTGCCTATTGTGGTTCAAACCAATCCTTACTTAATTTCGAAAGAAAAATTATTATCAGCAACAACCACTTCCCGGTTCACAACAGTTTCTGTCATCCTTTGCTGGTTTTTCTGCATACACCGTAATGCTGGTAATCCTTGTTGTCCCTTTCTTATATTCCGCTATTTCAGCTGCGCTCAGGTGGTTGACCAGGATGTCATCAGGAATTACAATCGTCTTATCTTTTTGCAGGGTGATGTTTTTAAATCCAGCCTCTTCAATAATGCCGAGGTATTCTTTCTTTTGAATAGCGCCGGATACACAACCGGCATAAAGTTCCGCCACCTCTTTCCATCTCAAAGGCAGCTCGCCTTCAATCACAATATCAGAAATGGAGAAATGACCGCCGGGTTTTAAAACCCGGAACACTTCGCTGAACACTTTATGTTTGTTGGGCACAAGGTTTAGCACACAGTTACTTACTATCACATCCGCCTTGTTTGATGTTACCGGCATATTGTCTATATCACCCTGGCGAAATTCCACATTATTAAAATTCAGTTTCTCAGCATTGTTTCTTGCTTTTTCAATCATTGCTTCTGTAAAATCAATACCAATTATTTTTCCTTTTTCACCCACAAATTTGCGGGCAACAAAAGCATCGTTGCCGGCACCGCTGCCAAGATCTATTACGGTGTCGCCTTCTTTCATTTTAGCAAACTCGGTAGGTAACCCACAACCCAGCCCAAGATCTGCATCAGGATTGTACCCTTCCAGTTTAGAATAATCATCACTCATGATATTATATACTTCGGTACTGCAGCCACCGGCACCACAACAG
>JBARSW010000688.1:0-3433 GCA_049644925.1 Chitinophagaceae bacterium
GAACCGTCTGTTATTGCAAGTGCTTTAACAGAGCAAACTAAACTGTAGAAGTTATGAAAGCTAATTCAAAAAAGACCGACCATGAACTGATCCACCTTTTCCAGGCGGGAAACCTGGATGCTTTAGAGGCCCTGGTTCTTCGTCATAAGGACAAGCTTTTTACGTCAATACTTTTTCTGGTAAAAGACAAATACCTTGCCGAGGATATTTTCCAGGATGCTTTTATCCGTATTATTGATACGATGCGAAACCGTCGTTATACAGAAGAAGGAAAATTTCTTCCCTGGGCTATGCGAATTGCACACAATTTGTGTGTGGATCACTTTAGGAAAGTAAAACGTACTCCTGTTATCCGTAATGGAGAGGACAATGATATTTTTGAAGTGCTTAATTTCTCGCAAGAGAGTGCTGAAACTGCCATGATGAGAAGGCAAAGTCATGACAGGGTACGGGATATGTTACAAAGTTTACCGGAAGATCAACGGGAAGTGATCATACTCCGTCATTACGCAGATATGAGTTTTAAAGAGATTGCGGATGCAACCAATTGCAGTATTAACACCGCTTTGGGTCGTATGCGTTATGGATTGATTAATTTGCGTAAGCTGATGACGCAAAAACAAATTGCATTATAACCTCAGCCAACCTCTCCCTGAGTAGAGGAAAACTCTTTGTCATTCTGTATCTCCAACCGGAAAAGAATAAGTTCTGAAAAATAAAAGAATTTGTTTGCTTGCCAACCCGGAAGGTTGACACAGAATGACACCAAACTAAGAGCCTCTTGGAAATAACACCAGGAGGCTTTTTAATATATACTGATCAAAGGAATTAATTCCCGTTTCTTTTTTTATACTCAGTAACCACATTGTCCAGGTGTTTAACAAATGCCTGCACATCGGGATCATAAGGATATCCATCAGGAGCCAGTTTTTCTTCTTTGCCATCAAGAAAAATATAAAATGGCTGTGATACCGCTCCATACCTGCTTGCCTGTAAATGCATATACTTTTCACCAAGTGTATTTACATGTTCACCCAATTCTTTTGAATCAAATTCCTCATTTTCCGGCAACTCAATCCGCACATCAGTATATAATGATACCACAACGAAATTTTCTTTCAACCGTTGCATAACTTCCGCATTGCTCCATACCTGTGCTTCCATTTTACGGCAATTGATACAGTTAATTCCAGTAAAATCAAGCATCAATGGTTTCTTTAGTTGTCTTGAAGCAGCTAACGCTTCATCGTAGTCGAAATAGGCTACAAGGCCATATTTTCTCACCACTTCTGGCTCGTAAGGGCCCAACTCTTTTACATATTTAGTTGGTGGAGTGGCGCCAGTATTAAAATGGGTTGTATTGGAAGTTGTCCCCCCACTACTTGAAGGTAAAAAATCCTGTGTGCCATAAGGTGGAAGAAATGCACTAATCCCATTTAAAGGAGCTCCCCACATACCCGGAATCATATACACTACAAAACTGAAAGTAGTAATTGCAAAGAATAAACGAGTAACACTTAAATAAGGAACACCAAAATCATTCTTGGGTAATTCATCATCATGATGGAACCTGATTTTTCCAAGCAGGTAGATCCCCAATAAAAAGAAAATAACAATCCAGAGTGCCAGGTAAATTTCACGGTCAAGCAATCGCCAGCCTTTTACCAAATCTGCATTGGATAAAAACTTTAATGCCAAAGCCAGTTCCAGAAAACCTAATGTTACTTTCACGGCATTTAACCAGCCGCCGGCTTTGCCCAAGGTGTTCAACAAACTTGGGAACATGGCAAAAAGTGAGAATGGCAATGCCAGTGCCAGCGAAAAGCCAAACATACCAACTGCAGGACCAATAAAACTTCCTTTAGAGGCCAGCACTAATAAATTTCCAATGATGGGGCCGGTACAGGAAAATGAAACCAATACCAATGTTAATGCCATAAAGAAAATTCCCCAGAAATTTCCGGTACCGGATTTCTCACTTGCCTTATTGGTCCAGGAGGATGGTAAAGCAATTTCAAAAGCTCCCAGGAAGGAAATACCAAACAGGAGGAATAAAGCAAAAAACACCAGGTTGGCAATCCAGTTAGTAGCCATTTTATTTAATGCTGCCGGTCCGAATGCCAATGTTATAAATAATCCCAGTAATGTAAAAATGATGATAATAGAAATAGAATAATAAAATGCATTTTTTAATCCCTGTTGTCTTGTTTTGCTGCGTTTGGTAAAGAAACTGACTGTAACAGGTATCATGGAGAAAACACAGGGAGTAAGCACTGCCAGCAGGCCCCCGGCAAATGCTGCCAAGAATATCCAGAGTAAAGATCGGTTCTTCAGGTTGTCATTTAAAGACCCTTTTGCATCAGCAACATTTGTGTCTGAAGAACCTGCGGCCTTGATTATAGTTACTTTTACCGGTTCTTCATAGTTGTTAAATTCATCACCGGTTTTAACAAAAAAGGCAATTGTTCCTTTTACCACTGCGGTATCCTTCGTTGATAAGTCAAACTTCTGTTGCCATTCTACAGAATCTGTAAAATAAGTCACTTGCACATTATTAAATGCAGATTCAGTTTCAGTTTGTGCATTCCCAGTTTCAAAGATTGAATCTTTGAGTAATCCATTGACAGATGAGTCAAATTTTATCTGAGTATTGATCGGCGCATCCTCACCAAAAGATTTAATGGAATATAATTTATTGCCGGGCTTAACAACGGCCTTTATTTTTATTACATACTCATTCCCTTTTCCTTCTTTTTGAATTTGGATTGTAACCCGCTTTTCCTGTGCCTGAAGGAAGGAAATAAAAAATAAACTCCCTAAAAAAGCAGTTATTGGTTTTAAATATCGCAGCATGGCAGTGTAGTATTAAAAACAAACGGGTTTCCAAAGAAGAACCCGTTTTTTACATAATATGATAAATAAATAAAAGTATTATTTAATCGCAATTTCAAAAGGAACCGTTTTTGGCGGCAGACACTTCTTATCATCGCAGGTCTGGTATTCTACGGTGCCGCTAAAATTTGTTTTTATATTAGCTTTCAATTTTAACTTCTGCACAAAATCCACTGATTTGGAGTATTGATTGGCAGAAATACCCAATTCCTTATCATGCATCACTTCCATTTTCCCTATTTCTTTTATATTACCTTCCAATTTATAGAGTGGATTAGGTTTTATAACAAAAGTGGTAGGAATAGCAATTGCATCATCCGGCTGTGTTTGTGAGTAAAGGTGCCAGTTGGTCTGAATGGTGGCTTTCATATGTATTTCATACTGCTTATCACCCACTTTTTTTGCCGTAAACGACCAAATGATCGGGTTTTGTGCTTTGACCAAAGAAACTGCAAAAACTAAAAATGCAACTAGTACGAATTTTTTCATGATCTATTATTTTTCTAATTGGACGCAAAAGTCCTGCTTTTAGGGTCAATAT
>JBARSW010000689.1:0-10066 GCA_049644925.1 Chitinophagaceae bacterium
CAAATGATTTTCCTTTGGTGGCACAGGGCAACTATATTTATTGCTTACATAAGCACAATATGGGTTATAAGATGTATTAAAATCCAGCAAGTAATTTCCGGATTCAAGATCATTAATGTTTAAATCAACATATCGGCCATTATCGTAAGATTCTTCACCACAAGTATTATCAACAAAAGGAATAAACAGGTTGTTAGCATATTTTTCGATTTTCATAAGGTCTTTTGACTGGTATACATGCAGTTTTAGTTCCTTGCCGTTCAATGAAAAATACAATATGGCGAAAGCCCTGTATGGTTTTTTCTTTTCAGATGAAGTTTCCATGCTAAACCAGGGAGCCTCCTCAATTAATTGAACTCTTGTTATAACCCGGTAATTAGCATCAACCGGGAAAAAATTCATGTATTTTTTGTCGCTTCCCTTTACTACTTCATGTTCTTTTACGTAATTGTTTCTATTGGCAATGATAGAATCAGTATAACTGTTTTCTTGTGCAGAAGAACATAAACTCAGAAAAAGAAACAGTATGATATATATTCCTTTTAGCATAACATTCATTAGTTCATCATTAATACATTAATACTTCTTTGTAAAATATTAAAAGCAATTTCAGCCATCAGGTTCTCCTTGTCAAGAGTTGGATTAACTTCAGAAATTTCAAAACAGCAAACTTTACGATTTTGCATGAATTTACTTATTAGGTCTTCAGCTTCTCTTTCTTTTAAACCATTACTTACGGGGGTGCCGGTTCCTTTGGAAATAGATGAATCCAGGCTATCGACATCAAATGATATATAGATATCAGTACAGTCGGCAAGATAACGCAGAACATACCTAACCACATTTTCTGCTCCCTTATTTCTTAATTCTTTTGTTGTGATCACCTTCATGTCATATTTTTCAATCAGATGTCTTTCTTCTTTTTCGAAATCTCTAAGAGAAATAAATACAATATCTTCCGGTAAAACTTTAGGCGCAATTTTTCCGATATTCTTTAGGTAATTCCAGTATTTGGTTGTTTCATCATCCACTTCAAACACAGCACACTCTTCGTTGTTATCATTGATTGAAACAGCCATGGGCATTCCATGCATATTTCCTGAAGGAGTAGTGTAGGGTGTGTGCAGGTCTGCATGGGCATCTATCCATATTACTCCGAGTTTACTTTTGGGTTTCGCCATTTTAATACCGGCAATGGTTGCCCCGGAGGTACTATGGTCACCACTTAAGATTACAGGAAAAAAATTATTTTTAAGCGTTTCATGAACAGATTTACTTACTCGTTCATATAAAGCTGCAACCCCTTTAATTCTTTTAGCATACGGTGATTCGATTGGTTCATATAACAATTTATTTTCTGTCTGGATTTTTTCTGATGGAAAATGAATAAAAAAATTACTCATAAAATCCAATGCTGCAATTTTTATTGCGTCAATACCAAGACTGGCACCACGGGTACCGGCACCAATTTCAGAAGCGACTTCTATTATTTTAATATTTTTCATAAATGAAATGATTGATAAAACTAATACCGGAAAGTTTTTAAAGAGGAACCGGAAATAGGCAGATGGGAGAGTTGTTAATCCGGTAAATAAAAATTTGCGGGCAAAGATTGCTCTGCAAACGAGTAAATAAGACTAAAACTGTAATTTATATGTCGCATAAAGAAGCACAAGATAGGTAGATATTTGTTTTTGTCCTTTCAAGCTGTTTTTTATACCTGATTAATACTTATTCGTGTGCTGCCAGAATAGGTATATGACTATGATACGCCAGTCTTTTTGTATGAGTTGTTTTAAAAATAGAAGTAGCATTGCTTCGGTGCTTGGGAACTGTAATCAGGAAATCAATTTCAAATTGTGTAATAAAATCGTCCATAGCCTTATAGAAATCATTCATATGAATAAAATGGCATTCTCTTCGATAAATTTTGAACATGTCTAACAGTTTTTCTTTTTGTTCTACTGTTTCCGGAGGAACTTTGGTGTACTGTTCTTTATGGACATGAACGATATGAAGTTTTGGATTGAATAACTCCAGTACTGCGTTAATTACCAGGCCGGGTGTTATTTCCTCTACTTTTTTTAAATCGGAAGCAAAAGCAACATTGTTTATCCCTTTATAACAGGCATCGGGCGGGATAATCATTACCGGATAAAGGTTCCTGTCAATAAGTTTCAGGGTATTACTACCAAATAAGGCTTGCCGAACTGCAGATTTGCCAGTTATTCCCATTAGTATCAGGGTAGCACTTAATGATTGGGCAAGCCGGGAAATATTGTTTACAAGGTCTCCTCCATGTTCATTTTCACAAACAACATTTTTTACTCCGCTTTTTATGAATTCTTTTTTTAGACTTTCCTGGAAGTTGTGGGATATATCGAGGTCGTCATGCGATTCATAGTTATGATACAAAATGGCTGTTGCATCATCTTTTCCTGCAAGCATTTGTGCTGCATAGCGGGATGCATTAAGGGATGTTTCTGAGAAGTCGACCGGGATAATAACTCGGTGCATAGTAGTTTGGCTTTTGTTTATTAAAAGTACCGAAATAATAATAATCAGTTACCGTTTGAAAATCTTGATTTATGCTATACAATCAGTTTTTAACGCTTAAATTATCCATTTTAACTACTTGAATTGAAGACTTCAAATCGTAGATAAACATTTTTTCAATTAATTCTTTGTCATGTTGATACACATCATCCCTGAAATTCAATAGCCCTTCTTCATCTACCCAGGCAGTGTAATAAATGATAAAAACCGGAATGGCTTCTTTTAGCTTAACACTTTTTTCACTTGTTTGATTCATTGCACTTACAATTTTCTGTTTATCCCAGCCCGGATCATTTTTTAATAACCATTCAGCCATTTTTTGTGGTTCGCTTAATCTTATGCATCCATGACTAAATGCCCTTTTATCCTGTCCAAATAAACTCTTTGAAGGTGTGTCATGAAAGTACATATTGAAACTGTTAGGAAAAATAAATTTAACCTTACCAAGTGCATTTCCAGGCCCTGGTTTTTGACGAATACCCCCACCAATCTTTTCCATATTTTTCCTTGCAAGATACCCAGGGTCTTTTTTTATGGAAGGCATTATCTCTTTTTCTATAATGCTGGGTGGAATATTCCAATAAGGACTAAATACGATTTGATTTAAATCGCCATTAAACATCATCGTGTTATTGCCAATCCTGCCCACCACTACAACCATATCAAACACTTTATTTTTTCCATCCATAACATGCAGCATAAACTCAGGAATATTTACAATAATCAGATTGCCGGTTGGCTTTTGAGGTATCCATCTCATTCTATCCATATTTAATAGAATTTCCATTAATCTTTTTGAAGCCGATATATTCATTTCCTTAATTAATGCCGGGGTGATGATGCCATCAGCTTTATATCCATGCCTTTTCTGGAATTTTTTTATGGCGATTTCCAGGGTGTCATTGTAAAAAGAAGTGCTGTCATTACCAGCCATATCCATAGTCTTCTGTAACCTGTTTTTAATGACACTGATTACGGTATCAGAAGTACCGATTTTAATTGATTTCTTAATGGATGGGATAGTTAACCAACCACCTTTTTTTGCCAATTCGTAGTAGAGGGCAAGATTTTTTTTCAACCCGGCATACATTTCATTTACGTCTTCATAGTATTTGTCATCTTTGTGTTTTTTATTGATCAGTGAATCTGCCATTATTAACGGATCCATCTTTTTAACAGGAATAAATTTTTCCTGTTCTTTTCTTTTTACATATCCTTTTTCGTAGGTGCTGTTGATATAACGGATAAAATGTTCGGTGAAACCAAACTCTGCATTAATAATATTAGTGTCGTTTGTACTGATTTTTAATTGTTCCTGGTTCAGGAATTTTTCAGCTTTTTTGTAAAAATAACTATTGATTAAAGTTGAATCCTTAAGGTGTGTAACTGCATAATCATACTGATTCCAGAAGAAACGGGTTTGTTCTGTAAGGCCTTTTGAAGTAAACCAGGCGTATTGATAATTTCTGGCATTGTAAAAACTTCGGATACGTAAGGCAATTTTTTTATCGGCTAACTGTCGGGAGGAAATATAACTTTCCATTGCCATGCTATCTATAAATATATCGTTATAGGCATTTATTATGTTTATACTGAAATCCCTGTCAGTAATTTTCTTGCCTTTAGGTGTGTTTTCAAAAAGTTCATCTACATTTTCAATATTTATTTCTTCAGATTTATTATTTTCTTTACTTCCGTCTTTACATCCTGAAATAAGTAAAAAGAGAATTACAGGCACTATTATTTTTGGTTTCATGTCTATGGCTTTAATGAAATTAAGGGTTATGGAAGTATTAAGATTTTATTATTAGAAATGCACTATCTGATAAATTTAAAAATCGTTCATTTTTATTTTACTTTTCGTGATTTTCGGTTAACCATTTGGTCAACACTGTTTTTATTGTTTCTCCAATAATCTGTTGGTTGGCCGGATCTTGTAAAAATTTACGACTAACACCGTTGTCACCGATCTCAAGTAATACTCTATAAGGGGCACTATTTATATTTTCGTCCAGACTATAGAAACCAAGTTTGCCGGTCGTTTTGCATCGGTAATCATTTCTTCCCGTTGTACTGTCAAGTAAAACACCCCTGTTTTCAAGTGTAGTTACAGAACTAATGGCTTTTATAAGCCGGGAAGCTAATTCCCTGTTTTCTTTTTCATAGTTGTCACCATAATGTATATAACCCCATATAGCATGCCTTTTTGTTCCTCCATTATTGTGGATAGAGATAAATACAAAAGGCTTTTTTCGATTTGACCTTTTTAATTCATAGGCATAACCAGATATTTTACCATCGATGACAGCAGTAGTATGTAATATTTTGGTATTACTACCCGAATCTGCATGGTGCAGATCTGTTTTTCCACGGCTCCAAACTTTGTATTCTTTCAATTTAGGGGAGGAGTTCATGGCTGCATTCACTATGCCATTACAAACTTCAGCTTCGCTAAAATCTTTTCCGGTGTCAGTTTGATGAGAGGGTTGCCAAATAACTTTTTGCTTAATCCCTGTTGCAACTGTATTTCTATTGCACGACTGGACACAAAATGCAGCTAAAAGTAATAATTGAATCGGTTTATACATACCTGATAATTTTTTCTCTGTATTGCTTAAAGTTAAAAATTTAAACTAATACTTTCATAGGCTACTGAGATTCAGTCAAAAAAAAAGAGCCAATAAAGGCTCTTTGAAAATTTTGGGTCTATATAATTACCATCTTTTATTATCTGACCTTGGCGCTTTTTCTCTTGCTTCTGAAACTGACATTGACCTTCCATCAATATCTTTTCCATTCAGCCCTTTGATTGCGCTGTTAGATTCTTCATTAGAACCCATTTCTACAAAACCAAAACCACGGCTGCGCCCGGTTTCCCTGTCTGTAATTACTTTGGCAGAAGAAACTGCACCAAATTGTTCGAATAATTTTCTTAAGTCATCATCTGAAGTTTGAAAACTCAGATTGGATACATACATGTTCATAAAACAAAAATTTAAATAAAACAAAATAAAATACCTGTGAAAGAAGATCGCAGCAATAAGTTTAGAGGAGTTTAACTGTTACTTGACGAAGAGTAAGAATTGAGACTAATCCGGACTGAATGATTGAGATGCTTATATCACATGGTGAAGATATACTTTAAAAATTCAATTATTGGATATATTTTATAGTTGAGGTAAAATCCTGCAATTCAATTGGTTTGTTGGGTAATTATTTTTATTAAAGTGATTTCCCGACGTTGTTACGCAAATGTCGGGGAAAGTATTATATTTATTTACAAAACCAATTTTATTGCGATTTCCCATTCTTTTTATTTATTTAGTTTTTCTTTCGACAGCGACTAAAGCACAGGACATATTTGAGCTAACTTATCAGTTTAAATATGATCCGGGTAAAACTATTTATAAAGGACTATTTTTTAAGCATTCCCCAAATAGTGCCTTTTTAAGATTATCAGCCATTAATAATAAAACCAAAAAAAGGGTGCTTTACGACTTTACTATTTCACTTACTGAAACTGATATTGAAAACAACACTCAACAAAATAGCAAAAGCTTCCAAATAAAAGATTCAACAAATAAAAATTATTGGTATTGCCGTTCAGCTGATTTCCGGATCAAGGAAGGCACTGAAATTTTTAATTTCGATTATTTAAGATTTTGGTTCATCCAGGATGAACAAAAGCAATTATTTGAACCTTGTTTAACAACTCCATATAAAGTACCAGACAGCTCTCTCAGGTTAAATTCAATAACTGAGGTTGTTAAAAATCCAATAGTGTTGGATTCATCAGCAAGGATGAAGCAACAATTTGATAAAACAGATATCCTGAGTTTCAAGAAGCTGAAAAATTCAACTTTTTCAAAAAATTATTTGCAACAATTTTTTACACGAACTGAATTATTTTATGAAGGTGCTTACACAAAAAAGCAAGTGCAGACGATAAGAGAAAATGAAAAGCCAGTAATTTACCTGATCTCAGTAATCAATACCGACGATAAAGATATTAGTGAAACCTGTGTGGCTGATGGCATTAAAGTTTCTGCCTATTTTAACCGGGTAGCAGAATTTCTTGATTTGCCCTATACTGTCAGAAAGATAAAAGGGAATGATTTTACCGTAAAAAATGTAAAAACAGCAATTGCGAATATTTTTCCAGGTAAGAATGATATCGTAGTTTTTCATTACTCCGGGCATGGGTATAGGTGGAAGGATGACAATACTTTACTTTTTCCGCAATTAGGTTTGTATTATGGTACACCCATAAGTTGGGCTTTTATGAAAGCATCATCCATTAATTTAGAAGAAATATATCAATCTATAGCAGTAAAAGGGGCCCGGTTAACCCTTGTTTTAGGGGATTGCTGCAATACAGAAGTTAAAAAAAGGCGGTTGGAGATAAAAGATACGGCACTTGATAAGGTACCAACCGGTTATTATGATATGAATAGAAGCATGGCCGAGGAGTTATTTCTAAATTCCAGGAGCTCCTTATTAATAGCAGCTGCCAAACAAGGGCAACTAGCTAATTGTAGTGTTGCCTACAAGGGTTTTTTGACTACAAGTGTAATTGAAGCCATTAGATTGAGTCTTAAAAATGAAGGTTCAAATCCAACCTGGATGAATATTATTATAAAGGCGGAAGCCGGTACCCTGAAACTGGCTTATCAGTATAAAGTAGTGCAGAACATTATATATCGGTTATGTGAGGCGGAATCTGGAATTAAATGTATTGACAATTTAAAGTATAATACCGGGAATTAGTTATCATTCGTTGATAAGATGATGATTTTAATTGAAACAAATCTTTTTTTAGTTATAACTTTAATGATCAATTCAATTGATTTTTAAATACAAGCAATTAAACCAAACAACATGAAAAAATTATTATTAATGGCCTCTTTAGCCATCATGATCGGAGCAGTTTCCTGTAAATCTTCTTCTTCATTCGATAATGACGTAAGAAAAAGGGGAGAATATATGTGCGCAATTCAAAAACTTACTGCTAAGGGTGGAACAGATGAAGCCTCAGTAAAAGCATTAGAAAAAGCAAAAAAAGAACTTGACGAGTATGATGCTACCATGGAGAAAAAATATAAAGACAAAGAACCCACCAAAGAGCAGCAAGAAAGCGCAGAGAAAATTCTTAAAGAAGTGATGGACAAATGTAAATAAGGGCTTAAATCAATAAGTGTTGCCAACCCCACGGGTTGGCAATTTTTTTGCAATGAATTGTAAAATACAAACCATTCAAACACAACCTTTGTTTATGAAACTATCTGCTGCAAAAAGCAATTATAAGATTAGACATAAGACAGGAGTAGGATTCTTTTACCTTTGCCGGAATTATGTCGGGGATTAAATCAAAACGAATTGAATTATTGCTTCTGCTCAGCAGTCTCAGGCCTTCATTTATCTTATTCAGGAAAAATGATCCGTTGCGGTTGGCTGGTGCCACCGCTTTTTTTACCACATTTGCATTGCCGCCAATCGTTTTTATTATTGCACAATTATTTGGATTATTCTTCGGACATCTCAACCTTGGTCCCGGATTGATAGAAAATATATCAAATACATTGGGAGAAGATGGTGCAGAACAGGTAAGACAGGTAATCAGAAGCATTCGCCGGTTTAGTGACAGTTGGTATGTAATTGTTTTGGGGTTTCTCTTTCTTTTTTTTGTGGCAACTACTTTGTTCAGTGTAATCAAGAATTCCCTGAATCAAATATGGCAGATAAGCATTAATGAACACCCGGGTCTGCTTTTTGCATTAAGCATCAGGTTAAGGTCATTTGCAATAATATTGCTGGTTGGGATATTATTTTTTGCAGATCTTTTTTTTGAAAGTATGGGAGTGATAACCAGTAACTATCTTGATACTATTTTTACGGGCTTTGGAATATATTTTAAAAGTATTAGCAGCAAAATTGGGAGTATTGTAATTGTTGCAGCCTGGTTTAGTATTTTATTCCATTTTCTGGCAGATGGCAGGCCTTCGTGGAAAGCTTCTTTAATAGGGGGATTGCTGACAGGTATTTTATTTACTGCCGGAAAATATATATTGAAAGTTTTACTGGTTGATAGTAATATCGGCAATTTGTATGGCGCTTCAGGTTCATTTGTTTTATTATTATTATTTGTTTTTTACACTTCTTTTATTTTGTATTATGGAGCCTGTTTTATTGCAGTTTATTCAGCAAAGAAACAATGGCCTATAAAGCCGAATAATAAAGCCCATTTAAGCTCAATAATACCCGGTTAATTTTTTTACTGATATTCTTCTTCCTACATTTTTATTCTTAACATCTCAATCCAATTTGGAAAGCATTTGTTGCTATTGAAATTTAATACCCCGGAGTGTTAATTATAACCTGAATATTGGTGTGCCTGGAGCATGATCAAAGTTTAGCTGTTTTACCGGAAAGGAACAATTTTTGATAGCCAGGGTTGACTGATTTTTCGATAATAAAAATGGAAAATCCGCTTTGTTGACTATTAAGCCTAATATGTGAAATGAACCAGGAAATCTTCTCACATTCTTTCCCCATCATTGTGAATAACTGCCTGATACCCAAACGGTGTTTTCTATTCCTTTAGCTTAAATTCGCCGCCTGACTTAACCTGAAAACAAAAAGAAACCGTGAGATTAAAAAGTTTAGAAATAAAGGGCTTTAAGAGCTTTGCTGATAAAACAGTTGTGAGTTTTGACGATAACATTACCGGCATTGTAGGTCCGAATGGCTGTGGAAAATCCAATATTGTTGATAGCATCAGATGGGTAATTGGTGAACAGAAGATAAGTCATCTTCGAAGTGAAAATCTGGATAGCCTTGTATTTAATGGCTCCAAAACACGGAGTGCAAGCGGACTTGCAGAAGTTAGCCTGACTTTTGAAAATACAAAAAACCTTTTACCTACAGAATTCAGCACCGTAACGGTAACCCGTAAATTTTACAAAAGCGGAGAAAGTGAATACCGCTTGAATGATGTTCAGTGCCGCCTGAAAGATATTCAGAACCTTTTTATGGACACGGGTATCAGCACAGATTCTTATGCCATCATTGAGCTTGGCATGGTTGATGACCTGATAAAAGACAAGGAAAACAGCCGACGCCGGATGCTGGAACAGGCCGCCGGGATTTCTATTTATAAAACAAGAAAAAGGGAAGCGAAATTAAAATTAGACGCTACGGAACAGGATCTGGCCCGTATTGAAGACCTTTTATTTGAGATCAATAACCAATTAAAGGCACTGGAAAGCCAGGCAAAAAAGGCAGAGAAATATCACGAAATAAAAAAGGAATATAGAGAAGTAAGTATAGAGTTGGCCAAAGCTTCATTGGAAGGTTTCAACCTGTCGTATAAAGAACTGAATGATCAACATGATATAGAAACAGATAAGCGGATACGTCTTGAAGCTGAAATAGCAAATGAAGAGGCGGCCCTGGAACAGGAAAAACTGGTTTTCATTGAGAAGGAAAGACAATTACAAACCATGCAACATGC
>JBARSW010000690.1:0-1787 GCA_049644925.1 Chitinophagaceae bacterium
TATTTCTTTAGTCTCTATAAATTTAATTATGAAAAAACCGTTGTTGCTTTCAGTTTTGATGCTGTTATTACTGGCAGCTACAGCCCAACCCTATGTGGACCCATTGCAGGTTCGATATACCAATGCCTTCCGTTCTCAGCAAAAGAGCAGGGCTACTCCCTTTACGCATTGGTGGGCCGGCAACGATCTGCCAATTAAAATCAAAGACAAAACATATTTGCTACTTAGTCCTTATTATGAAAACTGGCAGTTTGATTCGGCTTCCATTAAAAAAATTATTCCTTCAGTACAGGGAATTGTTTTGCCGGTTGGTTTATTGCTACCATTAAAAAATCAAAAATGGTCATTGGCAATTACAGCAATGGTTCGGTCAAATGGAGAAAAGTTGTTTACTGATAAAACTTACCAGTTCGGTGGCGCAGGTTTTCTGAGCTATGAAAAAGCAAAAGGTAAAAAATTACGTTTCGGGGCTTATGTCAATACCGATTTCTTTGGCTTCTTCTTTATGCCTTTATTGGGTGCGGATTGGAGGATGAACGAAAAAAATTATTTTTTTGGCCTCTTACCCGGAAGATTTACCTGGGAACATAAATTTAATAACTCCCTTTATGGGGGCATTACTTTCAGGGCCATCACCAACAGTTACCGCTTTCAAAACGGGCAATACCTTCGGATTGATGATAACCAATTATCAACTTTTCTCGATGTTTATCCTGCCAAACAATGGTGCCTGACATTGGAGCCGGGATATGGCATCCTTCGCCAGTTGAGAATGGGTACAATAAAAAAGAGCTATTTCAACAAAGATAAATGGGGTGATGGTTGGTTCATTAAGC
Organism: Chitinophagaceae bacterium; assembly: GCA_049644925.1. GTDB lineage: Bacteria > Bacteroidota > Bacteroidia > Chitinophagales > Chitinophagaceae > JJ008. The sequence continues at coordinate 837 of JBARSW010000690.1, forward strand.
TAAGTGCCGCTTACCGTATCCGCTTTAGGCAGGAAAATGCAAACTAAATAAATGACTGAATTTCAGGAATTAGTCTCTTCCTTTTTATAAGTATATGACCATAATCATGTGCTGATATTGACTTGTTCAGCCATATCAGTAACAAATGTTACAATTTATCACCACAGTTTATTCTCTCTTTGCATTTTATAACGAAGATTAAAATTTACTATGAAGTATATTATTATAGGTGCAGTTGCCGGAGGAGCCAGCACCGCAGCAAGGCTCAGGAGAATGGATGAAAATGCAGAAATCGTCATTTTTGAAAAGGGAGAATATATCTCTTATGCCAACTGTGGCCTGCCTTATTATATTGGTGATGTGATAAAAGACCGTAATAAATTATTTGTGCAGACGGCCGCTTCTTTCCGCCAGCGATTTAATATCGATGTACGTATATCAACAGAAGTTACTGGCATAGATGCTGCCGCAAAAAAAATTACAGCGAAAAACCTGCTAACCGGTGAGGAGTACCAGGAAAGTTATGATAAACTGGTACTTTCTCCAGGTGCTGAACCAATCCGGCCTCCCTTGCCGGGTATTCAGCTTCCGGGCATTTTTACGCTGCGGAATGTAACCGATACGGATACCATTAAAAATTATGTAACACAGCGTTCTTCCGGCAAAGCCGTTGTTATTGGTGCCGGTTTTATTGGCCTTGAAATGGCAGAAAACCTGCATGACCTCGGCCTTGATGTAACGATCATTGAAATGGGCAACCAGGTTTTAGCACCGGTTGATTTTCCTATTGCTGCTTTGGTACAGCAACATATCCGTTCCAAAGGAGTGGACCTTCGCCTGAGCAGTGCCGTTACCGGATTTGAAAAAACAACAGACGGTTTGCAAGTATTGTTGAAGGATGGAAATTCTATCTACGCAGATATTGTTATTCTCTCCATCGGTGTACGGCCG
>JBARSW010000691.1:0-1881 GCA_049644925.1 Chitinophagaceae bacterium
TGCATTTATGTCATTACTGTTAAAAAAATATGTCGCAAGGTCAAAATCGCTGTTGTCAGCCATTTTCACTCTTCTATTTTTCTATTATCCGGTACTTTCTTTTACACAAGTATTACCGACTCCCGGATCAGAAAGGTTAAAGGTTGTTGAACAGAGAAAGGCTTTGGAATCCCGGTCTGTTTTAAACGATTTAAAATTTCGTAATATCGGTCCTGCCATCATGAGTGGTCGTGTGGTGGACCTGGAGGTGAACCCTGAAGACCCCACTGAATTCTATGTGGCTTATGCTACCGGTGGCCTATGGCATACCACCAATAATGGCCAAAGTTTTACTCCTATTATGGATAACCTTGATATACTTTTCATTGGTGATATTGCAGTTAACTGGACATCGCCAAAAAGATTGATCTGGGTTGGTACAGGAGAAGTAAACAGCAGCCGCTCTACCTACGCCGGGCTTGGTATTTACAAAAGCAGTAACAATGGTAAAACATGGGAATATTTAGGATTGCCGGAATCTCATCATATCGGTAAAGTACAATTACACCCCACAAATGCAGACATTGCCTGGGTGGCAGTTCTTGGACATTTATACTCTAATAATAATGAAAGAGGTGTTTATAAAACTATGGATGGAGGCAAAACCTGGAAACAAACACTTTTAGTGGATGAATATACCGGTTGTGTTGACCTCGACATCAATCCTTCCAATCCGAGTGAAATATATGCAGCTATGTGGTTTCGTACCCGCAGGGCATGGTATTTCCAGGGAAGTGGTGGCTCCAGTGGCATTTACAAAAGCAGTGACGGAGGTGAAACCTGGAAATCAGTTTCTGGTCCCGGGTCAGGCTTTATGGAAGGCAAAAGAATTGGCAGGATCGGCATAGCGGTGTATCCCAAAAATCCGAATATTGTTTATGCCATTGTTGACAACAACACAGCAAAAGCTCCTGAAATAAAAGAAAATGATACACTGTATAAAAAAGAGCACTTTAAAAATATTACCAAAGAACAATTTGCCAATTTAAAAAATAATCTCATTGATACATTTCTCAAAAAGAATGGTTTCCCCCGCAATTACAATGCTAAGTATATAAAAGAAATGATTGCGAATGACAAATTAAATTCCACCGTTTTGTGGGATTACCTGGACTCCGATGATGGATTTCAAAATACCGGTATTGCAGGATGCGAAGTATACAGAAGTGATGATGCAGGGAGAACCTGGAAAAAAACAAACGAAAAGCCAATCGGTATTTATTATACTTATGGTTATTATTTTGGAAAAATTTATGTATCGCCGGTAAATGAAAATAAAGTGGTTATTGCCGGTGTTCCGTTACAACTTTCTACCGATGGAGGAAAATCTTTTAAAGACATCGATAAACAAAACGTACATGGCGACCATCATGCAATGTGGATAAATCCAAAGAAAGATTCTCACATGATCAATGGTAACGATGGTGGATGTAATATTACATATGATGATGGCGTAAACTGGTTTTTTGCCAACACCCCGCCTGTAGGGCAGTTTTATGCAGTAACCACAGACGATGATAAACCTTATAATGTGTATGGTGGTTTACAGGATAACAATGTATGGTATGGACCATCTACCTACCAGGCGAATATTGGCTGGCAAAGTTCCGGTAACTATCCCTACAAATCGCTGGTGGGTGGTGATGGCATGCAGGTACAGGTGGATACCCGGGATAACACAACAACTTATGCCGGTTCGCAGTTTGGAGTGTACGCAAGACTTAATAGAAAAACAAGAGGCGACAGAAAATCGGTTCGTCCTGTGCATGAACTAGGAGAGAAACCTTTACGTTTTAACTGGCAGACACCAATTCTGTTGAGCAAGCATAACCAGGATATTTT
>JBARSW010000692.1:0-1593 GCA_049644925.1 Chitinophagaceae bacterium
GATGAGGTGTCCTGTCTCAGGTGCCATCGTTCAGTGGGGCACTTACATTAAAAAATTGGCTCAGTTGTAAAACTAGGAGAAGGTAGCATGGAAAACGAAGAAAACACGGTGTCTAAAAAAGCACCGGCCAAATCGAGGTTGTACGGAGGAAAGGTCGTGGTATCGGTCGCGTTTCTAGCGTTTGCCGCGGCCATTCTTGGCCTTGGGCTTCTAACAAATATTCTTGAGCGGAAAAATGAGGCTAAGAACCCTTTTTTTCGTGTGGTTGAATTGACCGACGATACGACCGACCCAGAGGTCTGGGGTAAGAATTTTCCTCTCCAGTATGATGGTTACAAAAAGACCGTCGATCAGGTACGAACTCGTTTTGGCGGCAGTGAGGCGGTTCACAAAACGCCAAAGGACTCTGACCCGCGATCGATGGTAGCCCAGTCGCGTCTGGAAGAGGACCCTCGATTAAAAACGATGTGGGATGGCTATGCTTTTGCTGTCGACTTTCGGGAAGAGCGGGGCCACGCTTTCATGCTGGAAGACCAGATGTTTACTGAAAGGCAGAATGTTGTTAAACAGCCTGGTAGTTGTATTAATTGTCACGCCTCCGCGTACGCTGCTTACAAGAAACTCGGAGGTGGCGACATCGTAGCTGGGTTTCAAGCACTCAACAAACTGCCGTATTTTGAAGCAAAGAAAGAAATTTCACACCCGGTTGCTTGTATAGACTGCCACGATTCACAAACGATGGCATTACGAATTACCAGGCCCGCATTCATGGACGGGATAAAAGCGTATAAGGCGTCTCAAGGGATCCAAAATTATGATGTAAATCGTGATGCAACTCGGCAGGAAATGCGGAGCTACGTCTGCGGTCAGTGCCACGTAGAATACTATTTCAAGGGAGCCGATAAGCAGTTGACCTATCCTTGGGAAAAGGGGCTAAAAGTCGAAAACATTATGGCCTACTATGATGAGGTAAAACACAAAGATTGGTCACACAAGCAAACTGGAGCCGAAGTTCTGAAAGCTCAACACCCTGAATTTGAGATGTTCAACCAGGGAATTCACTCAAGGGCAGGTGTTTCCTGTGCCGATTGTCACATGCCGTATAAACGTGAAGGGGCAATGAAAATCAGCGACCATCATGTTCGGAGCCCGCTCCTGAACATTAGCCAGAGCTGCCAAACTTGTCACAGTACGAGCGAAGCGGAGCTCAAATTCCGGGCCGAGGCGATCCAGGAACGCACTTTTAATATGCGAAACATTGCCATGGACGCTCTTGTGCAGCTCATTGACGATCTTAGGAAAGCGAAGGAAAGGGGCGCGACAGACGAAGACCTCGCAGCGGCACGAGACTTTCAGCGGAAAGCACAGTTTTATCTCGATTTTGTCGAGGCCGAAAACTCAATGGGTTTTCACGCTCCCGCCGAGGCGGTAAGGATCTTAGGCGAATCTGTGAATTTTACACGCCAAGGGCAACTGTCGCTTAAAAATGGAAAAACTCTGCTCGCTACAGCCGCCGCGCACTGATTTCTTCACACGATACCGAGAGTGGTTTAGAGACGTTCTCAGGGACAAAGAAGGGACACGGTATTAGAC
>JBARSW010000693.1:0-3223 GCA_049644925.1 Chitinophagaceae bacterium
GCAACTCATTCTCCCGCCACTTCGGTTTCACTTTTACGAATAATTCTAAAAAAACTTTCTGCTGAATAAATGCTTCGATATCTTTTCTTGCTTCCGTGCCAATACGTTTTATCATCGAGCCCTTATCTCCTATCAAAATGGCTTTCTGGGTTTCCCGATGAACAATTATATCTGCCACAATTTTAACCAGCGTTGTTTTCTCCTGGTAATCTCTTACCAATACTGCTGTATGATAGGGTATTTCATCCTGTGCCAAATCATAAATTTTTTCCCTGATAAGTTCACTTACAAAAAAACGGGTATTCAGGTCACTTATATCATCCCCCTCATAAAAAGGCTCGCCTTCAGGTAAAAATTCAAGCAAAGTATTAATTAGTCTCTTCTTATTAATTCCGGATAAGGCAGAAATGGTAATTACCTTCTTACAATAAGGTCTGGCTGCAAAAAAATCAATTCCTTCCTTAATTTTTTCCTCACTTGCCAGGTCAATTTTATTGATAACAACTACAGCAGGGACTCTTAATTTTAAAGCCGAAAAGATAGTATCACATTCCTCCCAATTTTCTTTTACATCCACCAGCAACATCGCAACATCAGCATCTTCTAAAGCACTTTTAACTGCCTGCATCATTTTTTCATGCAGTTTGTACCGGGGCTCAATAATACCCGGAGTATCTGAGAAAATTACCTGGTATTCCTTTTCTGTAAGAATGCCTTTAATCCGATGCCTTGTCGTCTGCACTTTTGGAGAAACAATAGCAAGCTTCTCTCCCATTAAGGCATTTAAAAGGGTGCTTTTCCCGGCATTTGGCCGGCCAAAAATATTTACAAAACCTGATTTCAAATATTAACTTTAAAAAGAATGAATTTTATTCGGGTTGCAAAGGTACTCTTTTAAAATTGTTTGGTAAGTAAGTATCTCAAAGCTATATTTGCAGTCCACATCGCGAAGTAGAGCAGCGGTAGCTCGTTGGGCTCATAACCCAAAGGTCGGGAGTTCGAACCTCCCCTTCGCAACAATAAAAAAGTCCCTATTTCAGGGACTTTTTTTAATTCCAGACTATTTAGAACTCCTTTATACAATTAACCTTTAGAAACACTGCTGGCGCCACTGCTTTTTTTATCAATTATCACACCATTCCCTTTATATTTTATATCACTGGCGCCGCTGGCTTCTGCAGAAAACTCTTTATTTACAGTAACCCTAATATCACTGGCGCCACTGGCCTTTGCAACACAGTTAACAGAAACAAGGTCATATCCTTTAAAATCACTGGCTCCATTTACCTCAACAGACAAAAATTTTGCTGTTCCAGACAATGTAGCATCCGATGCTCCGTTCAGATCAACATGTAAATAATTTACATTCAGATTCCCTTTTAGATCGCTGGCTCCGGATTGATTGATCGTAAGTTCATTTACATTAATTATATCTGTAAAAAAAACATTACAGGCCCCGCTTATTAAAAGCTTGTCAATATTTTTAAAAGATATATATACTTTCAGCTTTTTATTTCCACTATTCCAACCCCATTTACTATTGCCTTCATACCTGACATACAGAACTCCCTCTTTAACTTCTACTTTAATATTCTCTTTGTCTTTTGAGCTGGCTCCACTCACCGCAACAGCTTCTTCCTTACTTTGACTTATATATACATCAAAGGAACTTGAAACATTTATGACATGAAAATTCTTTGCTTCTCTGAGTTCTGCATTCGGATCATTTATTGGCTGGGCAACCAATACTATGCCTGATAACAACACGGCCAAAAATAGAATTACAGTTTTCATGATTCAATTTATTTTAGTCTTTAATTTTTTTTACTGAACCTCCGGTGTTGGTCTTTATTTCACGGACTGGTGCTTTACCTTTATACTTTACCAACCCACCAGTAGAGGCTTTTACCTTTAATTCATTTTCAACTGATACAATCACCTGTGCACCTGTGCTTACTTTTACACTACAGTTTGTTGTTTGCAATTCTTCTCCTTCAAACTTACTTCCGGTATCACCTTCTACTTCCAGATTATCTGCCTTGCCTTTCCAGGTTACTTTGGAACCAGTTCCCTGTTTTATCTTCAACGATTTAATATTAACCTGTCCCTTAACAACTGCTCCTGTATGGGCTATCAAATTGAGGGATGCCGATTGCAAAATGCCATTAATAATTATTTCTGCCCCGGTAGTTGCCATAAGCATGTCCAAAGTTTTATAAGAAACATATGCTTTCAGGTCTTTACTTTGTTTTTTTGTATTTACAGCTCCTGCTTTATTCTCATAAATAATTTTAAGGATGCCATTTTCCACTTTTGTAACAATTTTATCCCTGAATTCAACAGAACTTGCACTTACTGCCACTTCTTCAGAAACTCCTTCAGTTAGATTTAACACAATTCCGGTACCAACTTCTATTCCGTGGAAACCAGCAACGCCCCTGATTTCCGCATTCGGATCAGTAAATGTCTTTTGAGAATTGGCTGTATTCCCTATAAAAATTCCGGCACAAATTAATAGTAAAAGCTTTTTCATAAAAGGAGTTTGATCTTATTACGAATAACTCCGGGAAAAGTTACATCCTGCAAAAAGTTAATTCTTCCTTACTTTTGCATTTGTCTGCAGAAAACAGATTAGTTCTTGGCCTTTTATTTCAGAAGGCCTTATTTTTCAGTGCTTCCCGGGGTGTTTATTTGTCTGTTTTGATTATTTCAAACTGATTTATAATCTGAGATGATACCCGTTGAACCTGGTCAGGGTAATGCCTGCGAAGGGAAGGTTGTTAGTACCTGCCAAGTTTGGTACCCTTTCTTAACAGCGTTTCCCTCTTATTTTTTAATTCTGCCTGGTTTAAATCAGGCAAAAAAAATTTAAAATGAAGAGGATTTTTTTAACCGGCTGTGTAATAATTCCAGCCATTTTACTACAAGCACAAAAAAAAGAGCTTGTACAAGACAGTTTCTATACTTTAACCCCGGTAGAAGTAAGGGCTGTCCGTGCAGGAGAAAACTCTCCGTTTACCAAAACCAATCTTTCCAAGAAAGAATTGTCAAAAATTAACCTTGGACAAGATATCCCTTTTCTTTTAAACCAGACTCCGGCTGTTGTTATTAATTCCGATGCCGGAAACGGAATTGGATATACTGGTATCCGTATAAGAGGCACAGATGCTACCAGGATAAATGTTACGCTGAATGGCATCCCTTATAATGATGCAGAAAGCCA
>JBARSW010000694.1:0-2249 GCA_049644925.1 Chitinophagaceae bacterium
TTCAATTTGCTCCCTGCTTATCTGCGAAACTGAAAAAGGAACCACTTTCTTTGATGCCTCAACTTTTGAACCTGTTACAACTACCTCCTCGAGGCTAATAGTATCATTAATATTATTTTTCCTAATGGTTTCCTTTTCTTGTGGAAATGATTTGCCAACAATAAAAAAAATTAACATCAGTACAATTAATACATGTTTCATAAATATTCCTTTTAGTATATAATAATTATTTTTAATCCGTTTTAGTTAACCCTTTTATCTTATTTATTTCTACAACCCTAAAAACAACATTCCCATTCCGCACAAAAAAATGGTGGCTCCCGCAACAGCATGGCTGTATTTTTCAAAAAAGCTCATCGGTAAAATTTTTATACCATAAGAAGCTAAAAGAACCAATGTGACCATGGTACCAATTGTGATAAGGCTAAATACAACAGTGACCAATATGAGCACTGCATAATTATTTTGTGCAGCTGGGTACATTACAAGAGGAATCAAAGGCTCACAAGGGCCGAAAATAAAAATGGTAAAGAGAATCCATGGGGTTAGATTAATTTTTGTTTCCTCTGTATGTACATGCAGATGTGTGTCGTGATGTGTGTGTTGATGCAAATGCATGTCTCCTCCAGCATGCATATGTAAGTGAGTATGAGGTTTATTTCTCAGAGATCTCTTTAAGCCCCAAATAAAATAGACCAGGCCAAATGCGGTAAAAACATAAGAAACAATACTACCCCTCATACCCTCCCACAATTGAATTTTATGGATAGCAATTCCAAAGAAGATTCCAATCAGCCCAAGAATAACAGAACTCCCGACATGTCCCAAACCACATAAAACAGTAAATAAGACTGTTTTTCGTACAGACCAGTTTTTCGCTTTTGCAATTACAATGAAAGGCAAGTAATGATCTGGTCCTGTAAGAGTGTGAATAAATGCAATAGAAACAGTAGTTAGCAGTAATACGAGCAGTTCTTGTGTCATTATTTATATTTCATTATTTTCTCGAGAAATCACTTTTGAAATTCATATAACCATGCCACTTTTTTTATATTTAGTGTTACCCAATTGGCAAAAAAATTATTCAATATCTGTCATAACAAGCTTTCCATGTTTAATGCCCTTTAGTCCTATAATTGCATCAGATAGGGAGATCAGTTGTTGGGCCTTACCTTTAATGGCGATTGTTTCCAGGCATAGGTCATGGGATAAATGTACATGTTGGGTAGATAAAATCAGGTTATGAAAATCATGCTGGAGATGGGTAAGAGTATTACTAATATCTTTTTTATGGTGGTCATATACAATTACCAACGCTCCAGCCACTGTTTTGTTTTGATTAATTTTTTCCTGAACTAAAGAGCCCTTTATCAAATGCCTGATAGCTTGTGATCTGTTTGGGAACTTGCTTGTCAACACCATTTCATCCAGTTTCTTAAGAATCTCTTCATCAAGCGATACGCCAAAACGTTTTACTTTCATAGTGTTACTAATTATTTAATACGTGTCACAAAATTAGGTGGAGAGGAAAACCCCAGTTTTGATTTATGTCAATTAATTGTATGATATTACTCAAAGAACTAGGGCCAATACTTCTTATTAATACTTTTTCAGTATGAATAATATAAAATGGAGAATAGTTGAAAGCTCATTCGAATACTTTAATGAATTTTCAAATCTCCAATCATGTTCTCTTTTCCTAAAACAAATGAATTGTTGCGGGTTCTTGCGTTTTTATATCAGAAAAAGATTCAAATCAATACCTTTGCCGCAACTTTGCCAATTAAGTACGAATACAAAAAAACAAAAACTATGTGTGGAATTGTAGGATATACCGGATACAGAGAAGCTTATCCCATCATTATTAAAGGACTAAAAAGACTTGAATACAGGGGTTACGACAGCACCGGAGTTGCACTCCAGAACAATGGGTTAAAGGTGTATAAAAAGAAAGGCAAAGTTGCTGAACTGGAAGATAGTATTATAAGCAAGGATCTGCATTCAAATACCGGCATTGGCCATACCCGTTGGGCTACACATGGCGAACCAAGCGATCGCAATGCTCATCCACACAGCTCAGCAAGTGGAAAACTGGCAATGATTCACAATGGCATCATTGAAAACTACACCCAGCTTAAAAAGGAACTCTCCAATAAGGGTTACACTTTTACCAGTGATACCGATACTGAAGTATTGTTGAATTTTATTGAAGAAATCCGTAGTAATAATAATTGTTCTCTTGAAGAAGC
>JBARSW010000695.1:0-1579 GCA_049644925.1 Chitinophagaceae bacterium
CAGACCCCAATAGATAATAGCATGGGAAAAAATTAGTATGTTTAATGATTCAGAAAATTCTTTATGAATGATGTTTTAATAGCTTTTATCTTATTCTTTTTCTTTTTCTCGATTGGCTGTGATGGAAATCATTCTAACGATAAAGATGTCGGGGAGTATTACAGTGATGAAGAAATTGCGGAAGAAGAAAACGAGGATGAAACATACGGTTACGAGGACGGAACATACAGCGCAAATGTAGAATACTATAATCCTGAAGCAGACTATTCAGCTACCTATACCTTGAAAGTTAAGGTAGAAGATAATGAAGTGGTAGAAATTGATTTTCCAAAAGGAGGGTGGTTGGATGAGGATCACATTTCCCCTGCTGAATTAGACGAGTATGGACAAACTACAGTTGAGGGGGAAGATGGCAAAACATATGAAATAGAAATTGATTAATAAAGCCACTGATTGAGAACCCCTGAAAATTATTGTACCTACAAAGTGGGAAAACAGATTTTTTTAATTAAGGTGATAATCAAGTCATCGATGGAGATAATCATTTTAGTGAACTATACATCCTGGGACAAGCCAAGCTACTTATTTTTTGAAACAATAATTACTTCGTTTGTGGTATTCCTGCATACAGTAAACGTATATGACCTCCCCTCTTCATATTTAACATAGTATTGCGGACAATTTTCGCTTTCACTTTTTTCAACTGATCGAAGATAATAGGGCTTAAGTGCTTCTATTAAATCGTCTGTGAAATGGTATGAATAAGATTCAGGCCTTTTGTAATACATTATCATAATTCCATTGATGTCAATAGTTATTGATGTTCGCCATGTATCTGTTAAAGCACCTTTCATCATCATGATTCCTGACCCTTTCGTCCCGAAATCCTTATATCCTATTTCTTCAAACATGCTTCTAAATGTACTTAGTGATAATTCACAAATACCTGTGAGCACATCAATGTTGGTGCTTACGGTCTGTATCCCGTAATGATTCTCGGTTGGGAGAGAAGAAACTTGTGACTTCCCTAAAAATGGATAAAAAATAAAGAGACTAATAAATATCGATTTCATGGCTGTTTTTTTTAATCTTCTTATAGGCATTGTAAATGCCACTACAAGATAACAGTTTTTATATAAAAGTAACAGAGCCATCTGAATGATTTACGCCCTGAGTAAATTGTATTTATTTGAAATTCTTGAATGAATTGCTTGCAAAAAGGGTGATGTCCATAGTATATTTACCATATGCATATAAAAAGCTTTACAATCAGGAGAGTTGAATCTCAAATAATGAAAATTACATCCTTTCAATTCTGTATTATTTGTGACTTTGATGAAATTAAACTTCAAATTGGTACTGGATTCGTCTTTCTAAGAAAAGATTGGATTGTCACAGCAGCCCATGTGATTAAAAATAAAAATGGATCTGTAAGGGATAAGTTATTTGCAAGATTCCCAAGCATTAACAATGACAGCGTTCCATTAAAAGTTATATTATGTCTTATACAAAGTGATATTGCGATCTTGCAAATAGAGGGTAATAATAATCCCTGTACTCAACCATTATTTCCAGGTCA
>JBARSW010000696.1:0-4961 GCA_049644925.1 Chitinophagaceae bacterium
AGCCAGCTTCGAGAAGCTCACGAACAACCACAAGGGACAGGTCACCCTCCCCATCAATGGTATCGGGCAGCGAACCAATCGCTGCCATCTCAAGAAGGTGTAGATGATCACGCATTGCTGCCATAAATGTCTGCATTAAATGTGTCCGTGCTTGGCTAATTGCCAATAAGACATACCCAGCGAGGTTAGTTTGCAGCTTTTTGAGTTGACGGCTGCGTACTATAAGGGCTTTTCATCAACAGGAATCAACACCCGCGCGTCGCGCAATTTCTGGAGATGAGCGAACGTGCGTTCATTCCTTTCGTTTTTTGGTTCTATCTTAGGTTCGTATGATGGGTCAAATGGAAATCTGCAGTCCGTTACTTCTTCTTGCTTTTACTCTGCGCCTTCTTCTGCGACAGTGCGCTCCCAGCCGCCGTCTTTGCTGCTTTGCCGGTGCGCCCATCCGTGAGCACCTTTGATGCAGCGGTAGCAGCCGCCGGTGAAGTCGTTTTCTCAGGCGCTTTGACCTGAGCTAACGCACTGGCAGCCGCAGTTTTGGACTTTGCGCCAGTGTTTGGAGATGCAAGCACCTTTGAAGCAACCGTTGCCACTTTACTGTTAGTAGTCTTGGACCTAGACATTAGCTTTCTCCTACATTAATCCAGAAGTACATACACATCAACAGAACTGATGTTCTCAATTTTACCATAACCTTGATTATCATGCCAAACGCAATCAGCTATTCATCTCGCCTGTTAACAAAGTTCTAACGGAATGGGGAAGAAAGGCCAAAGTGTGACTCAACAGCGTTCGTTTTGTTCGCCACTGCACGCGCTGCCAACTTCGATGTGTACAACGTGCCCTCGGCAACGTTTGTAGAGAAGTCTATCTACCCCACCGGTAGGCCGCGGGGGTTAGCATCCCCAGGGGTGGCTCGGCAACGTTTGTAGAGAAGTCTATCTACCCCACCTCCCCCAACCGCACATCCAGCTCCGACCGGAACCCCGCCAATCCCCTATCGCGCAGTGCCTGAAAGAACGCGTTGAAACTCGCCGGCGACAGGAAATTGAACCGATACTGCACCGGACTCCCCTCCGCGGCCAGATGCTCGTTCAGCTTCTTGAAATGCGCGAGGGCGTACTCGTTCTTCTTGATGTTCTCTTCCGACGGCTCGGCCAACTCCTCGTCGCCCTTCACTTCGATCACCTGGAGCAGGTCGCCGATCTTGACGAAGAAATCCGGGCTGAACTTGCCGCGCTTGAAGGTATTGCGTACGCCACCTTCTTCCAGGATCCAAATACCTTTCATGAAAGTTCTTGAGAAGGCGTGCGTTTCAAACTGAGTCGGAGATTATCACGATACGCGATGATCTGTTGTTGGATGTCGACGGCAAGTTGCCAGTCTTGGATGGCGTCGTCTCCCAGTCCAGCCATCCAGCGGGCAAGTTCAAGTGATTCTGCTAATTCCAGGCAGTGTTTAGCGCAGCAGATCGATGCTTCCCGAGAACGCAAACCGAGGGCATAGAACATGGCAGCCTTGGGCGTCGGCAATCCGAAATGGACCATGGCAGACCACATGGTAATCCAGTCATCTGCAATTGATTTCGGAACGATCGAGGCGACATACCCACGCACTGCATTCAGTGCCCAAGGTAACCGTACGGCACAGAATTCCTCGATGAACCCGGTCACATCTGATCTGGATAGCTTGACTAGTTTCACACCTGGGAGCTCGGCAATACCGTCAATGCGCATACCTTTTAACCAGCCACACAGGATCTGTTTCGCGCAGTCAGGCACCGAAACCTTCATGTTACGGAAAATGGAGAGGTCTGCCAGAAAGTCATGGTAGAGTTCAAAAAGGATTTCGGCGACCTGCTCTGCGGAATAGTCCCGCATCTGCCCGAATGTATCCAGCAGGGCAAGCAGGGTCTCAGCGCTGCTCTCCAAAATTTTGCAGTCGGTTACCAGTAATCCGCTGCGATAGTAGGCGTGGCGCACCGGTGGGGGAATCTTCCGCAAGTATTCGACTCGGGCAGCCAGCAAGCTCAGGCTGGTTTGCTGCCCATGCCACAGATCGTTATCTCCGGCAGTCTGAAGGGCAAGCAAAGATCGCTCGAAGAGATCCTCAACCGTTGAGGCGGCATTGTCGGACTCTTGTAACAAAGCAAGTAATTCTCGATCCAATTCATCCAATTGATGATTGGCGTCATCGTCCAACCAATCAATGCGCTCACTGGCCAACGTCTCGCATAGCTCGCCAACATCGGCACCCGGATGGCTTCGCCGCCACTGGTCTATTACCCTATTCAAAAACGCACGTAGTGCGCTCTTCAGTTCATCGGCATTGATGCTTGCAACATACTTTCGGATGCTATTCCGAGCGCTAGCCGATTTCTTTGCACCGGTGAAGAGGAGGGCAATGCCTTCAGTTTCCTGCATAGCCCTGCCGGCGCGCCCAGTCAAATTTATGAATTCACGCGACGAGATTTCACTCATCCAAGCTTTGGGTTTGCCACGCACAAGACTATGGATGAGGACGGTCCTTGCTGGCGTATTGACGCCATGAATAACCGTGCTAGTGGCGACTACAAGGCTGAAGATTCCTTGCTCAATGAGTGGCGCTAACAAGTCACGCAACCGTTGCGGAACGCCACCGTAATGAACCGCGAAGCCAGCCCGAAGAGAACGTGTCACAAGAGAACCTGCCCCGGTCAATTCCTCTGCCAAATCGATACATTGCGCCAAGTGAAGTTGGTCGGCTTCGGTCAATACTGGCTTTTGTAAGTCGTACGCCTCTACCGCCAACTGACGCTGACGACAGAGTGTCATGTGATCAAGAGCCTCGAAAACAGCCTCTGCCAATGATTTGAGCCAACCAACACGCGGCACGTAAACGAGAGTCATACCATCACGCGCTTCCCGTAGCGCTGCGAGTGCGACAGCCTGGTATTTTGGGTTGCTTAGAGGAAATCCAGTAGCATTTTGCCGTTTCGACTTCCGGTTAGTCTGTGGGCTCTTACCGGGTCCGAACAACGACAATTGCTGGTTATCTTGTGCCGCTAAAATAACGTTGGGCAAAGCACGAACGCGAACATCCTTTGGTACACGAATGGATGTATAGCCACCCGTGTCCTCATTTGAAACATGGGTCAATTCACGCGTGGCCGTTTGGCCATCCCACGAAAGTAGACCAAGATAGTTGCGAGTGGGACGGAAATTGCTTGTCTGTAGTCCATCTGCATTGGCCGCGCCGGTGATCCATTCCACCAGGCTGTCAGTCTGACCCAAAACCGCCGAAGCCAAAATTAGCCTTGCACCGCCGTTGGCATAGCGACGTACAAGACGATGGATGAGCATTTCGAAGCGCAGTCCACGGTCTGATTCTTCGATCAGATGTCCTTCATCGATAACGATCAAGCCGATTTGGGACGCGAAATCGGGATTGTACCGGAAAAGAGCATCAACCTTCTCCGGTGTCGCCACAAGAATCCGTTGCTGGTCGAATAGAAATCGATCCGCTGGGCTACTCTCAAAGCCGCCGTACAGATCCGATACTCCAACGCCGAGCGGAAGGAAGTTCTTCTGAAGTTTGGCTTCCACCTGTGAACCAAGGGCGTGAAATGGTGCAATATAGATGCACTTCTTGTCCGACCCCTGTGGAAAATCCATCAGGAAGCGCAGAATTGAAAGCTCCGCAATATTGGTCTTGCCAGCACTGGTCGGCATTTTGACTAGGAAATTCGGGCGCGCTCCGGGAGTACCCTCATTAATCTTGGGGATCGCCACAACCTGCGACGGCCAAAGTTCCACCAGGGGGGGTGACCGTCTCACCGCTAACTCGATGTACCGTTGGACCAACCCTGTGCGGTCCGAGGAGCGCATCTCATCGAGCCGTGTCCAAAGCGAGTTGTCGCGTAATTCGCGCAGCATCGCCGTGGCTCCTTGCAGCAACGCTGGGTAGGCTGTTGTATGCAGGAACGGCGCCTCGCTGGCAATTCGATAGCAGGTGTCGATCAAACCAAGCGCACGGTCGATTCTGACTGGATCGCCGCTACGAACATAGGCGCTAACGTCTCCAAAGGCTGCATGCATCGACGCAATCAGAGCTCGTTCAACTGCGTCGCCCTCGGCGATCATGCCCGACGTCAGGTCACCGGTGATGCCGCTGTCGGTGTATTCCCCATTCGCCAGAATCGCTGCGTTATCTGCAGCAATCTCATCTAACTCCTTGACAAAGAGCCTGCGCAGGACGCTGTACGCTGTATGCGGATCGGGTAGTGAATTGGTGTTGCGGAAGAGAACGTAGGCCTGGGCATAGTGACCCGCAAGGTAATAGCCCAGCGCCGCAAGATAGCGATCCTCTACCGCGTTGGCGGGGTGGACTTGCGCGTTCTTCTCAAACCATGTGGCTGAATTCAACAAGTAGCGACTCGCTGTCTCATCCGCACCGGCGCTCGCCAGCTTGAGTTCAAGCCCGTGACTCAGGCTGTCATAGTTCAGCTTCCGCGCACTCTTTGGCATCATCAGTCACCACCGAAGAGTTCGTCAAGCCAGGGCTGGATGCCAGGCGCAAACACGATATTCACGCAGGTGATATTGGCTACCACATGCTGCTGTTCGTCCAACCAGCCGAACGGATCGGCAGGTCTGCCAAGCGTCCCCAGAAAGAGTAGGTAGTGGCGTTCGACTAGTATCTTGCCTGACCGAAGCTGCGCGCGTATCTGACGAACCCATTGCGCGCGTTCTTGATCTTGCCCCAATTCTAGAATTGTGGCGACGAAGTCCATCGAAACCGGATATAATCGTTGTGACAGGCACAGGCTGCGATAGGCCTTCTCCACAGCGTTTCCTACTGCGGATGGAGATCGGTTGCTTCGATACTTTGACTCTCCAACCAACACGGCACCAGGACCGTGTACCTGGGGAAAACGAAACCCCAGGACGTCATCGCCCTTCATCGATTGGTCGGGATTGGGA
>JBARSW010000697.1:0-5607 GCA_049644925.1 Chitinophagaceae bacterium
CAATTGGATTTCAGCCACTATTTTCAAACTTGAAAAAATGAGGGACAGCGTAATTGCGTTTATCAGATTTTGTGATGATGAAATTCAAAAATGCAACGAAACCGCTGTTAAATCTGAAAACCTCAAACGGCTTGCAATAGAGAAAGGCAATTCTGAAGTGGAAAAGGTTGCGACTACTGCTTTAGTCAGGGCAAAGAATGCACTTTCTATAAATACTGATAGAAAGAATGCAGCAGTATTGAATAAAAAAAGAATAGAGCTGTCAATTACAGCACTTAAGAACCAGGTTTTAAATATCCCTGAATCTTCTAATAAGGCTACTTCAGTTATTACTAACTATTCGGGTAATATTAACTTGAAGAAGAAAAATGGTGAAATAATCAGTTTTGGTAATGACCAGCCTCTTTTTCTTGATAAAGGAGATGAAATCTCTACTCTTGATGCAAGTACTGTTGAACTGGTATTTTTTGAAGGCAGGGGAAGTTTAAATATCGGAGAAAACTCAATTGTATGCATGGAAGAAGACTCTGCAGGAACACCGGTAATGAAAATGATACAGGGAAAAGTTAACATTTCTATAGAAAAATTTGAGAATTACATGGCTGCAATGCAGAGCAAAATTAATGCATACCGGGAAGATTTGAAATTCGTTAAAGATGAGTTTAAACAAAATCAGGTGGATGAATACGACATGTTAATAAAAAAAGGCAGGGCCTATTTTCAAAGAAAACTTCAGGTTATCACACCAGCCGCTATATGTGGTATCAGGGGTACACAACTTCTAGTTTACGAGGACAGAAATACAGGAACAGAGATTATCGTTCTTGAAGGAAGCATTGAAATGAAAGGGAAAAAAGGAGAGAAAACAATAATTGTTGATGCGGGTTACAAGGGGTCTGTCTCAATAGATGGCGTAATTACTGGTCCACAAATTATTGATGTCACAACGATTGATCAGTGGTGGAAATAGCTAAAATATCTGTTGAGTAATTTGTAATAGGATTTTATTGAAAACAATAGCATTATTTAATATTCAATCATAAAAGATCGGTATTAAACCATTAGTTCATCGCTTATTGTTTTATTATCAGATAATTTATTGTGGTCATTCGGTATTATTTTTACACTGCAACAATTTTTTCAAAATGTCATTGCTTACATTAACCACAATACAAACCAACCTGCACTGGGAAAATAAAACTGCCAACCTCCAAATGCTGGAAGAGAAGATAAACAGCATACGGGAAAAAACGGAGATTGTAGTGTTGCCGGAAATGTTCAGCACCGGTTTTAGTATGAAGCCCGAAGAGCTGGCCGAAACAATGGAAGGAGAAACAGTGCAGTGGATGAAAAGAGTGGCAGCAGAAAAGAAGATAATATTAACTGGCAGTTTGATAATTAAAGAAGAATCTAAAAAAAATTCCGGCCAGACGGAGACTCTAAGACCGGAGTACTACAACCGCCTTATCTGGATGCTGCCCAATGGTCAGTTTGGTATTTATGACAAACGCCACCGCTTTGCCTTTGCCGGTGAAGACAATCATTATACAGCCGGAACAAAAAGACTGATTGCTTCTGTAAAAGGATGGAAGATTAATCTGCAGGTTTGTTATGATCTGAGGTTTCCGGTTTGGGCAAGGCAAAACTTCTCCCCCAACCCTTCTCCGAAGGCGGAGAAGGGAGTAAAGGGTGAGGCTGAATATGATGTGCTGATTTATGTTGCCAACTGGCCCGAAAGAAGAAGCAATGCCTGGAAAACATTATTACAGGCAAGGGCAATAGAAAATCAATGTTATGTTGTTGGTGTAAACCGGGTGGGTAATGATGGAAATAAAATCTATCACAGTGGTGATAGTATGATCATTGACCCGATGGGAGAAGTGCTTTATACGAAGAGAGATGAAGAAGATATTTTTTCTATAGCATTAGATAAAACACATCTTGATTCAACAAGAGAAAAGCTTCCATTTCTGAAAGATGCAGATGGATTTATCATTCTGAAAGACGAAGAAATTGATTTATAAAAAAGAAATTATACCCCGACAACCGAGCCTGGGTCTTTATGTTTAAAAGATTACGGATCACAACCGTAACAACAGTTATTTGCTAATTAATTTTTTGAGATGCTGGCATCATGCAAATCATTTAATGAGGATGATTTGTAAAGCCTGAAAGGCTTTAACCTGCCTACCGTCAGGCAGGCCTGAATAGCCCCGCTTGAAAAGCGGGAAGGGAATTGTGAATATTTTTTTTACCCCTGATGAGGTTAAACAATTACAACAAATATTTTTCGTCAAAGAAATATCATGTTCAATTAATATTCTTTTATACTCATCAAAAAATGTTTCAATTATATGGCGCTCCTTTTGATTTTTGATGTATTCAACTATCACATTTTTCTTTATTTTAATAAGTAAATGCTCCATACCCCTCTTGCCAAACTGAAAAACATTTAAAATATCCGGATTCTTTCATCCAGATACTGCTTGCCACTTTGATTTTTAAAAGCATTAAGAAGCTGAAATAGTTTTATAACTTAAGATTCTTTTTTACCCATGCCACTTTCGGTTTTAATTCCCGGGTGTATTTATCTCCGGTGGCATATCCTACACTTTTTAAAAAGTGATAATAGTCTTCTTTCGGATGTTTTTTACGCCACTTACCATACCTTTTGTCCTGCCAGGTTTTATAATAAGCAATGCATTCTTCGTCTGAATAAAATTTTTTACATTTATTTCCTTTGATATAAAATCCAAAAAGGTTGTGGTAGCGAAGACAGCATTTTTTGCAACTCAGGTTACCCGTTTCCTGCATACACTGTGCCATCACAATATCAGGATGCAGAATACCCGCCGCTTTAATAGCTTCATACATGGCCTGCATCTTAGACTTATTGATGTTCTGAGAAAATCCCTGATGAAATGAAACGATAAGTACAAAAGCAAACAACACTTTCTTCATAAACTTATATTTGATAATATATTTTGGTGTCAGGGCTGCCAGGCTTGTGGTTAAATATACAAAACCTTGTGCTTATGACATATTCCTTTACTTTGCAAAAAACATAGCGTATTTATGAATACAGGAATGATGGTGGATAGCCAAAATCAGTTGCATGAATCAGGTAAACAACGTTTTCCCGATTATCCTTTTTTACTTAAAATGCCCGCAAAGCTGATTTCGTATTTTTTCCATCCTGTTTTTATACCTGTATATGTGGTAATGTTCTCGGTTTATGTTCATCCTTATCTGTTTACCGGATTTGATGCAATACAAAAAATGAGAATCGTTATGATGGCGGCGGTATCATTTACTTTTTTCCCCTTAATTACAGTACTGTTATTAAAAGCATTAAAATTTATCGATAGCATATATCTGCATACACAGAAAGAAAGAATTATTCCCATTATAGCCTGTATGACCTGGTATTTCTGGGTCTGGTATGTGTGGAATAATTTCGGAAAGACCAACGATGCAATAGATATACCAAAACCCATTATTCAGTTTGCCTTTGCCACCTTCGTCAGCACTGTTATTACGTTAATGGTGAATATAAAAATGAAAGTAAGCCTTCATGCTATTTCAATGGGAATCATGATTACTTTTCTTTTCCTGATGGCATTTACACAGGATATAAATTTTGGCATCTGGCTTTCTGTTGCTTTATTAATTACAGGACTGGTAAGTACAGCCCGGTTCATTGTATCTGATCACACTTCACAGGAAGTATATGGAGGATTGCTGTTAGGAATTGTTTCGATGATGATTGGTTATTTCGTGGCCTGATAAAAGTTTATCTTTTTCAACTGTTTGTACAACAGGAGTTGATAGGCGTCATCATCAACTTACTATTTAATGATTTGAATAAAATGAATATATATAACATTCCTTCCGGCATCACCATTACTTGTCATAAACGTATTGCCGTATATCTTGAAAAGGAGGTGCAGGAACTTGGTTTTACTGTAAACGAAACCTTTATTACCGGTGTAAAACTCACCGGTACAATTAATGATTGTATCAAACTAAATTTAAATCTGCGATGTGCCAGCCAGGTTTTATATAGTCTGAAACAATTTACTGCAGATAATGCCGATGATATTTACAAAAACCTACTTGGTTATGAATGGGAAACCATTTTACCGGATCCTGGTTATTTTTCTGTTACCAGTAATGTAAATAATCCAACTATTAATAACAGCATGTTTGCAAATCTTCGGGTAAAAGATGCTATTGTAGACAGGTTACGGGAGAAAAGAGGTAGTCGCCCATCAACAGGAGCTGAATTAACCGGAACAGTGATTCATTTATTCTGGAAGAATGAAAATGCAGAAGTCTTTATTGATACTTCTGGCGATTCATTAGCCAGGCATGGCTACCGGAAAATTCCCGGACTTGCACCCATGCTGGAAGGATTAGCCGCCGCAACCATTTTTGCAACGCAGTGGAACAGGGTTTCTCCCTTTATCAATCCCATGTGTGGTGCCGGAACATTGGCTATTGAAGCTGCATTGATTGCCACTAACAGGCGGCCGGGATTGTTCAGAACTAATTATGCATTTATGCACCTGCAGGGATATGATGAAACAGTTTATCTGCGGGAAGATGCTTTATTAGACGAGCAGATTGTGGATGTGCCCGGACTGCGTATTATTGCAACAGATCATAATCAAACTGCTATTGAAAATGCAAAGAAAAATGCAGTGGCTGCAGGTGTACACAAGCTGATTGATTTTGCTGTTTGTGATTTTGCCGAAACTGAAGTGCCATCTGGGTTAACAGGAGTAATGATGGTAAACCCGGAATATGGCGACCGTTTGGGTGTTATTGCAGAACTGGAAGAAACTTATAGCCGGATTGGTGATTTTATGAAAAAAAAATGTGGTGGATATTTTGGATATGTATTTACCGGAAACCTTGAACTCGCCAAAAAAATTGGACTCAAAGCAAAACGCCGGATTGAATTTTATAACAGTACCATCGATTGCCGGCTGCTGGAGTATGAATTATATTCAGGCAGCAGACGAGAGGATAAACATTAAAAAAACAATAGGTCTTGTGAAAGACTCTATTAACCAGATTGCTTATTCAAAATAATACCACCTGATAAGGTTAACAATTGTCAGCAAAAATCCAGTAAAACCTGACGATACTCATCTTTTTTTATCTCAGAAAAATAGAACTTTGCATAGATAAAGAATAATAGCTTTTAACATGCTTTGTCTTTCTCATACCACGCAAAGAACCAAACGGAAGTTTTACATTTCTGATTGTTCTTTTTTATGCCTGCATTTTCCACCAGGCTAAGGGCTGCTGCTGCCTGAAAGAAATTTTTTTACATAACTAAATTCTGTTGATATGGATAAGGTATTAATACGTTTACGTATGGGTTCCCATGATGCACATTATGGTGGCAACCTTGTTGATGGTGCCAAAATGCTGCAACTTTTTGGCGATGTGGCCACAGAGCTGCTTATCCGCCATGATGGCGATGAAGGACTTTTTAAAGCATACGATATGGTAGAGTTTATGGCTCCTGTTTATGCAGGTGATTATATTGAAGTAGAAGGATACATTACTCATGTAGGCAAAAGCTCCCGCAAAATG
>JBARSW010000698.1:0-2311 GCA_049644925.1 Chitinophagaceae bacterium
ATGTTTTTTTCATAATAGATAGCTTGTACGTTGAAATAATTTTGTGCTGAAAATATGGTCCATTACATGTGGAGGAAGAAGTGTTTCCATGGCTGACAATCATTTTATTGTCCCGGAATAAAAACAAAAATCTTTATTAATTGAGCAGATTTTTATTATCACATGAAATTAAATAAAATAATTTTTCACAAATTGTTTTTAAAATATGATTTTGATCAGTTTTTTAAAAAACAGGTGTTTTTGTCAGTTATAAAATTTTGTCATTCATTTGTCAGCAATGGTTTACAGGTAATTTTCATTCTTTAATTTAATCTCGCAGTAACCGATATGGTTATTGGGCCAGGCGATTTTCCTTATTTCATTTCCAAAATGATCTTGATGTTCTGTAATTCCATTATTATCTTGTATCCGGTTAAACTCCGGTTACCAAATCCTGTCAAAAAGCCCAATTTAATAATATGCCAAAGCTGTTTTTTTCTGTTTTCGTTTCATTATTCTTGTTTTCCTCCTGTCAGAAAGAAGAAAATCCTGATATTCCTCCTGCCCCAACACCGGTTAGCCTTTACTTCCCTCCTGTTAGTGGTACAGAATGGTCAACAACCACCCCGGCCTCTCTTTCCTGGAATGAAACAGAACTGAACAACCTTTATACCTACCTGCAGCAGAAAGACACCAAGGCTTTTATCATTCTTAAAAACGGGAAAATTGTGGTGGAGCGTTATTTTGGAACTTTTACAGCCGATAGTCTCTGGTATTGGGCCTCAGCAGGAAAAACGTTAACTGCTATGTTGGTTGGCATTGCGCAACAGGAAGGACTATTAAACATCAACAACAAAACATCTCAATACATAGGCACGGGATGGACATCTTTGCCACTTGCCAAAGAAAACCTTATTACTATCCGGCACCAGCTTACTATGACAACCGGGCTGGATGACGATGTGCCAGATAATTACTGTACACTCCCTTCCTGTATGGTTTACAAAGC
This sequence comes from Chitinophagaceae bacterium, assembly GCA_049644925.1. Lineage (GTDB taxonomy): Bacteria > Bacteroidota > Bacteroidia > Chitinophagales > Chitinophagaceae > JJ008. Next base: position 989 of record JBARSW010000698.1, read on the forward strand.
AGATGCAGGTACCCGATGGGCTTATCATAATGCACCTTACACCATGCTGGATAAAGTGGTGGAGAATGCTGCCGGTACATCATTCAATAATTATTTTCAACAAAAAATCAGGAACCGTATTGGTATGAATGGATTGTGGCTGCCTTCCGGTTACAATAATGTGTATTACAGTAATGCCCGCAGCATGGCAAGGTATGGATTGCTGATGCTTAATAAAGGTAAGTGGGATCAAACACCAATCCTCAACGATACAAATTACTTCAACGCACAGGTAAACACTTCACAAAGCCTGAATTTATCTTATGGTTATCTTACCTGGCTTAATGGCAAGCCAAGTCATATGCTGCCTTCCACCCAGTTTGTATTCAGTGGCTATATTGCGCCCAATGCACCTGCAGATATGTATGCTGCTTTAGGTAAAAACGATCAGAAAGTTTATGTAGTGCCTTCGCAAAACCTGGTGGTCATCCGTATGGGTGAAACTGCAGGAAATGTGCATCTGGCGATATCCGGCTTTGATAATGAGCTCTGGGGAAAACTGAAAGCAGTTATTGGTTACTAATTAATTGATTTTATTCTTCTTTTTAGTGTACAGATTAATTTCCATCGGATTGCTTTGGAATTAACCAGCTGATATTATTCCACCTTCCAAACGGCTGACACAGGTCATTTTTTTCAATAAGAAACTTAATTACCTTACTATTCGTATACATTACCGGGATCTCAGGGTATTTGAAATAAAAATATCAGTTCTTCTAAAACCAGGTTTATGAAATTAATCATACGAGCAACCGTTACAGTCGTAATACTGTGGGTACTTGTTCCCGAAAAAAAAGGTTATGCAAATTCATTCGTAATGCCAGTAACAGGTGTTTACCCGATAGAATGGCGTGATATGAAACTTAAGGATTTTGTCTCGCTGACAATTAGTGATTACTATCAGTTCACCGGAAAAAAAATGAATCTTAAAGAAAAACTTGCCTTTTCATTGATGAAAGGGAAAATGAAAAAGGAGTTGAAGAAAAACCCTGAAATGACAGCAGGAGAATTTATGGCTACGCTGCGTGCCAGCGAAAAAGTGATGTTAATAATATTGGGGGTAATATTGATTTTGCTTTTATTTTTTTATCTCATAATCAGGCAACTGCCGGATTAGTATTGTAGAGATTAATGGCTTCTATTGTTTTCAGGAATTTTATTTCTTTAGTCTCTATAAATTTAATTATGAAAAAACCGTTGTTGCTTTCAGTTTTGATGCTGTTATTACTGGCAGCTACAGCCCAACCCTATGTGGACCCATTGCAGGTTCGATATACCAATGCC
>JBARSW010000699.1:0-10736 GCA_049644925.1 Chitinophagaceae bacterium
CCTTCTGCATTTAGCATAAGAGCAGTAACAGTACTATCAATACCGCCACTCATGGCTACCAAAACTTTTCCTTTTTTACTCATCACTTTTTTAAAAATTGAAAGCCGCTCCTCAGAAAGGCAAGCAGCAAATATACACCGGATTTCCGGGTAGTGAGTTTACGAAAAAAGGTAAAATCTTTTTGGACGGTTGTGGTTAGAATTAATGTCTTATACAGAAAAATATTTGTGTGAACATGCAGATGACACAGTTGTTCAGATATTTTGAACAGTCTTTGTTGGCTGCAGTGTTATTATTTTATTTTATTTTGAAAAATTGTACCTATTTGTCTTAGATACTAACCTTTATTCCTGTAACCATCTGATTAATACAATCATTTCAGGAATTTTATTTGCCATACTATTCCTGTGATTTTGGCTAATGCCTCTGCATTAAAATCCACTCCGATTTATTAATTATAATCTACCCGCACAACATTCAAATCTTTATCCAAATAATAGGTTTCATTCCTGTTCATAGGGTCACCTCCGTCATCGAAAATTTCTTTGGAAGAACATTTTATGCGAAAAACTTCATCTGCATATTCTCCGGTATTTTTTTCCAGTTTTCCAAAAATAAAATCCTCGATTTTTCCCTTTGAACGATTAATGGAATATTCACGGATATTAACTTCAGCTTTTTGCTGGTCAGCATCTTGTTCATTTGATACTGTGGTATTTACATTTTCTTTTTCAGTAGCAGGCTTTTTTGAATCTGAATTGCAGGCAAGGAAAAAAAAGCTACAAATAATTATTATACGCATAACTTTAGTTTTTCTAAAATTACACCTTTCTTTTCGTATTGAAAATTGAAAAGGTAATGGAACCATTATGGCCAACCACACCGGGATTTACATTTCTGATAAGGTTCAATAACATTAAGTGGAACCTGAAAAAACCAAACTTTTATTACCGGCATCTTTTAATTCCCTACGAAGTGCTGTCGTGTCGAAATTAAGGTTCATTTAATCAGCAGTAAAAAATTTTCTCTTTTCATTGCCTGGTCTTCATAGTGATATGCCGTACTTACTGCTTTTTCTAGCATTTGTTTGAGTATATTAAAATCATTGGGCTTGATAATGTAAATATTTGCTCCATTGTTGAATGTTCCTTCCATATCCTTTTCATTTTCGGATGTTGAATAAATGGCAATGAAAATATCTTTTAGCCTTTCATTTCTCCTGATTTCTTGCAAACATTCTAATCCGTTTTTATCTGACATGTTGAGGTCAAGGAAAAGAAGATTTGGTAACTGGACATCTATCATATTGAGCCATTCCATAAGTTGTAATCCGTTATTAACCGTTCGAACCTCGGTTTTAATTTTTAATTCTGAAAAAGCTTGTTTAAAAATAAGCCTGTCCCCTTCATCATCATCGGCAAGTAAAATATGGAATAGTTCTTTGTTCATGGGGTATTATTTTTATTCTGAAGCAGGAATATAAATATCGAAAATAGCTCCTTTATTCAGTTCGCTTGTTGCGGTAATGATGCCGTTGTGGTTGTCAACTATCTTTTTTACGATAGCAAGGCCAATGCCTGTGCCGGTGTATTCATCTTTGCTATGCAATTTCTGAAATACCTCAAATATTTTGGTGCTGAATTCTTTTTCAAAGCCGATGCCATTATCAGTAATGCTGATATGGCAGTATTCTTTTATCGGCGGAAGCCCCTCGATATTTAATTTTTCGTATTTAATAGTCCGGCTCATTATTTTTATGTGCGGGGGTATTTGAGGATTTGAAAACTTGAGAGCATTGCCAATAAGATTGTGCATGAGTTGCCGAAACTGGAAGGGAATAATATGGACTTTGCAGATTCCTTTCACTTCTATTACAGCTTGTTTTTCAGCAATCTCTTCTTTAAAATCTTTTTTTACTTCTTCTATAATTAGGTTGAGGTCAATGATTTCAAATTTTCGTTCAGCAGCATTGATATGTGAGAAGACAAGTAAATCATGAATAAGTTGACGCATTCTTTCTGCTGACTGTTGCATAAGGCGGAAATAATTTTTTCCACTATCAGACAAGTTTTCATTTTCTTTTTCTAAAATTATTCCTGCAAAGATTTGTATTTTTCGAAGCGGCTCTTGCATATCGTGACTGGAAACATAAGTGAATGCTTCGAGTTCTCTGTTCATATTCAGCAGATCGTTATTTTTATTTTCGAGTGATTCAGTCGCTTCTTTTAATTCCTGTGTTCTTTCGGCAACTGCTTTTTCTAATCTTAATTTTTCTGATTTGCGTTTGCTAATTTCTTTATTGAGCAATGCTTTTTCTTTCAGTTCTTTTTCTACTATCAATTGTCTTACTTCAGTAATGTCTGCGATAACAAGAAGGATTAATTGTTCACGATGGGCATTCTGAATTATACGTCTTGCATTGAGTGACATTATTTTTTCGCCTAAGTTCAGGAAGGTGTGTTTTACTTCGTAATTATAGAATTGAGAATTTTGTGGAATAATGTCTTCCAGCAATTCACGCAGTGCTGGAATCTTCCATTGTTTGTTACCCAGATCATATAATAACACTCCCTCTGTTTGTTCTTCGGTAACACCGAATTTTTTGTAGAATGCTTTGTTGGCAGATTTAACCCGAAGGTCTTTTCCTAAAACAAGCATGGGTTCATGCATGGTGGAAACGATGGCATCGGAATATTCATACGATTCAGTGAGCAGGTCGTTTCGTGTTTGCAATTCCTGATTGGTGGTGGTGAGTTCTTCGTTGGCAGATTGCAGTTCTTCTTTTGAAGTTTCTAATTCTTCATTCACGGTTTGCAGTTCTTCGTTGCTCGAAACCACTTCTTCACTTGCACTTTGCAATTCTTCGGCAAATGCTTCCTGCTCCTGTGCGATAGAAAGCGCATCCGTATGTGCTTCTGCTAATTCCTGTTCTAACCTCTTTATCCTTCGGTCTTTTGCAGCTCCGATAGCATTAGGGGTATTTTTCCCGCTACTAACCCGCTGCGGATAAATTTCTGTTTGTTCCTGTTCGGTGAAAAGTATAAGGAGCAGGGGCTCGTTCCATTCTATTTTAAGCGGAACAATTTCTAAACTAATAATTTTTACTGTCGAATTGATTTTCAATTCAATTCCGGTTTTGCGTATGCGGTGTTTCTTTTTAATCACTTTTGGAATTGTATTACGCAATTCAAAAGCAATGTCAGGTCGTGCCATTTTTAAAATATTAAAAGTGGCTTTGCCTTTTGGGTGTGTGAGAAATAAATCGGTTGTGCCCCGAAACTGCACAATTTCCATATGATGATTAATAACTACACTTGCAGGCATAAATTCCGAAACAAGCACAGCATCAATAGCATTATCAAGCCCCAGCTGATTAACTGGCCTGCTGACAATCGGGGTTTGGGTTTTATTTTGATTAGCTAACGGAATATTTATTTCAGAAACTGTTTGCGGTGTATAGAGAGGAGTAACTTCAGGCAGCCGCTGTGATTTTGAATTTATTTTGCGTGAAAAAATTTTATACTTTTTATTGGAGCAGGTAAAAAGATTCGCCGACTGGCTGATGTTTTCTGATTTACCAAGCATTAAAAATCCATCGCTGTTTAAAGCGTAATGAAAAGTGCTGACCGCTTTTTTTTGTGCAGCAGTATCTAAATAAATAAAGAGGTTGCAGCAACTGATAAAATCAAGTCGTGAAAAAGGCGGGTCGCTTAAAATATTATGCTGTGCGAACACACACATATCCCGTACCGCTTTATTCACACGGAAACCACCGTCTGCTTTTGTAAAAAAACGCTGGATACGCTTTGGCGAAACGGTTTCTAACTCCTGCTTGGAATAAACACCAATTCGGGCTTTACTTATTGCTTGTCCACTTAAGTCGGTTGCAAAAATCTGAACGGGTGTGGTAGTGGTCAGGTTTCCCTGAATTTCCAGCAATATCATGGCGATAGAATAAGCTTCTTCGCCTGTTGCACATGCAGGCACCCATATACGCAACGACTCTCCCGTATTTTTTCTTTTGAGCAGTTTTGGAAAAAGATTTTCCTTTAAATATTTATGAGTGTCGGTATCACGAAAAAAACTAGTTACATTAATAAGCAAATCCTGGTAAAGAATGCCTATCTCTTCTTTTTTTTGGGTAAGCAGTGTTGCATATTCTTTGAGTTTGGTTATTTTATACAACAACATTCTGCGTATAACCCGCCTCTTGATGGTGTTCATTTTATACCCACTGAAATCAACACCGGTGGTTTTATGTAATTGGTTGAGAATAATTTTTAAATCCGGATTGCTGTTTTCAATCAAATCTTCGTTATTCTTTTTTATGTCATTTCTTTTTACAAACGGATGTTTGCTCAGTCGTGCTAACTCAAGTGCAATTTCTTTTGGCGATAAAATAAAGTCAACCACACCTGCGGCAATTGCAGAGTGAGGCATGCTTGTGAATTTTGCAGTGTCGTCTTGTGCAAAAGTTAATCCGCCTTCATGCTTAATGTCTTTTATACCAACGGTTCCATCGCTTGCGCTGCCTGAAAGGACAATACCGATTACTCTTTCTTTTTGTGCATGGGCAAGCGAGGAGAAAAGAATATCAATAGAAATTGCTGTGTTGCTTTCTGACCGGTGGATTAATTTTATATGTCCGTCTGTTACTTCAATATCTTTATTGTATGGAATAACAAAAACATTATCGGGTTTAATTTTATCCATGTCATCAATTTCCTGCACTTTCATTTTTGTCTTCTTGGATAAAATCTCCGTCAACAAGCTTTTGTGGTCAGGGCTGAGGTGCTGAACATAAATAAAAGCCATGCCCGTGTCAGGTGGAAGGTATTTTAATAACTCCATCATAGCTTCTAACCCCCCTGCCGATGCGCCAATGGCAACAACAGGAAAATAGTCGGGGGACGCAGGGGGATGCCCGACTTTGGCAATTTTTGATTTGCTCTTTTTTGTTGTCATTTAAGCAATATCTTGGTTTTAGAAATCGAATAATATCTCGCAGACATTTTTAATTCTTTAATTTATTTTCATCACTATCAGGAATTATTATCGAATCACCTGTAATTACAAAATTTTCTTCCAGCGCAAGAGAATTATCTACCTGTGTTATAAGGATTAACGCTTCATAAATAACTTTTTTCAACTGCGAAAAATCAATTGGCTTGCAGATGTAATAGTGTGCTGCGTCTCTGTAAACATTCTTAACCGTTACAATGTCTGATGCTGTGGAGAATATAATAACCGGAAGATTCTCCAGTTCGCTGCTGCGTTTTATTTCTCCTAAAGCAATAAAACCGTTTTTTCTGGGCATGTTAAGGTCCAAAAACAGAACATCGGGCAGTTTGTTTCCTTTTTTGGTAAGCTCCTCTATTACCTGTTCGCCATTATGTACAATGGTAAGATGAGCAGATACCGGCAGTTCCTCTAAAGCAGCCTTGAAAAGAAGGCAATCGGTCTGGTCGTCATCGGCAAGAAGTATATTGATATTTTGTAAAAGCATTTAGCTAAGTTAGAACTTAAAATATTCAATAGCTATTAATAAAGCAATTAAGATCTTTCGAAGCGGGTGAGCGGGGCGGGGATATAATGTGAATCAATTTGTGTTGGCTTGTGGGAGGCGTTGCTTTTCTTTTGCTATTGCGAAAGATGGCAAATACGGATTGTCCGAAAATTGCAGTTTTTTTCCTTTTTTGTCGTCAGGTTTAAAAATGAAAACCAATCAAATAGTAATATACTTTTTGTATTGTAGATAGGACAACCCACAAGGCTGCTTCTTCCAGTCAATTGCTTTCTTTTCTAAAAATCAGCAAAAGACTTGCCACATTTACTATTTGCTTTTTGGATACATGCTGGTATTTTCTTTAGTCCTTATATAGAAATGAAATTGCAGTCTTTTGTGTCGCAGATATCTGTACCCTTATACGGCAATTGAGTGGTAAAACTATTTCGTAGCATTTGCATGTTGCCTTCTTTTTTATTCCAGCAATTTCTACTGCTGGATAAATAAAAAGACATTTCATTTCAACAATGCAATTTTTTGGCTGTGATTCTGTAATTTCCACTCTTATAACACTACTATATGAAAAAATTACTTCCACTCATATCACTTAGTATCATCTGCTTTACACTTCCTGCCCAGGATTTAAAATATTTCCTGCCCGATGTTATCACTTATAATCCATCTATCCCAAAACCTAAAGAAATTATCTATCATGAGGTGGGCGAATGGCATGTAACACATGACCGCCTGGTGAATTATATGAAAGCCATGGCAGCCGCTGCACCGGAAAGAATAAAATTGGAAACGATGGGCTTTACTTATGAAGGAAGGCCACAGGTGTTATTGATTATCACCTCTAAAAAGAACCAGGAAAATCTGGAAAATATCCGGCAACAGCATTTGTTATTGTCTGATCCGGTTTCATCTTCAAAAGTAAATATTGATAAGATGCCGGTTGTTGTATGGTTAGGCCATTCAATACATGGAAATGAACCCAGCGGAGCTAATGCCAGTTTAATTACTGCCTATTATCTGGCAGCTGCACAGGGTAAAGAAATTGACGAATTACTGGAAAACACCGTTATCCTGCTGGATCCATCTTTTAATCCTGATGGATTGCAGCGTTTTTCTACATGGGCCAACCAGCATAAAAGTAAAAACCTGGTGAGTGATGCTAACTCGAGAGAGTTTAATGAAGTATGGCCGGGAGGAAGGTTTAATCACTATTGGTTTGATATGAACAGAGACTGGTTACCAGCAGTGCATGCAGAAAGTCAAAATAGATTGAAATGGTTTCACCTGTGGAAACCCAATATTCTAACAGACCATCATGAGCAGGGAAGTAATGCCACTTTCTTTTTTCAACCGGGTGTGCCATCAAGAGTAAATCCATTGACTCCGGAAAAGAACCAGGAACTTACTGCAAAACTTGGAAAATTTCATGCCCAATTTTTGGACAGGATAGGTTCAATGTATTTTACTAAAGAGAATTATGATGATTTTTATTTTGGAAAAGGTTCTACCTATCCGGATGTCAATGGAGCTATCGGTATTTTGTTTGAACAGGCAAGTTCAAGAGGACATTTACAACTTACCGCAAATGGGTTATTAAGTTTTCCATTTACCATACGTAACCAGTTTGCGACTGCTTTATCAACCTTAACCGGAGCAAATATTTTAAGAAAAGAATTTTTAGAATATCAAAGAGATTTTTACAAACAGGCAGCCAGTCGTGCTGCAGCTTACCCGGTTAAAGGATATGTTTTTGGGGATAAGAATGATTTGGCTAAAACATTTCATTTCGCAGAAATGCTAAAAAGACACCAGGTTCAAATAAATGAATTGCCGGATGGATGGGCCGATAAGGATTTTGATAAGAATTCGGCATATATGGTAAGTCTAAATCAACCACAACATAGTTTAATCAGAACCATTTTTGATAAAACATACGAATATAAGGACAGCCTTTTTTATGATATTACCTCATGGACAATGCCGCTTGCATTTGGATTGCCGTATAAGGAAATTGTTGCATCGTCATTGGTGATGGGAAAAGAAATAACTGAACTCAATCTCCCCAAAAAAGTAGTGCAGGGTGGCAAAAGTGATTATGCTTACTTAATAGAATGGAATGAATTGTATGCACCTGCTGCATTATATGAATTATTGAATGCCGGCATCCTTACAAAAGTGGCAACTAATCATTTTGAAATGCCAGTTGCCGGGATGACAAGAAAATTCAACTATGGAACCATATTGGTTTCAGTAAAGCAGCAGGATGATGACAGTGAAACAGTATTTGCAAAAATCAGCGGAATTACGGAGAAATACCGGCTGAATACTTTTTCTGTAACTTCTGGTAATGTGAGTAGTGGAAGTGATTTAGGCAGTAGCAAATTTGTGCCAATTTCAAAACCAATCGTTGCAATGATAACAGGACAGGGGGTAAATCCAACTGATGCAGGAGAGGTATGGCATTTATTAGACCAGCGGATGAATATACCTTCCACTCACCTGGAACCTTCTATGTTCAACAGGATTGATTTAAACAAATACAATACGGTGATAATGGTTGGAGGAAATTATCCTGATATTAATAAAGACAAATTAAAAACATGGGTGCAGGCAGGTGGCACATTAATACTAACTGAAGAAGCTATAAACTGGGCTTCGCAAAATGGAATCTGTGATGTGAAATTTAAAAAAGTAAAATCTCCGGTTGACAGCCTGGAAAGACTTTCTTATGCTGGCAGGGAACAGGTAACAGGAGCCCAACAGGTTAGTGGTGCTATATTCGGTGCGGATGCGGATATTACCCATCCTTTGGCATTTGGGTATAATCAAAAAACAATAAGTATGTTTAAGTCGAACCGGGTTTTTATGGAAAAGAGCAAGAACCCATATGCAACACCTTTTTATTATGGCAATAAACCATTACAAAGTGGCTGGATAAGTAAAGAAAATGCGGAAGCAATAAAAAATTCTGCAGCGGTAATTGTAAATACTGTTGGTAATGGCCGGGTGATAAATATTGCTGACAATCCCAATTTCAGGGGCTTTTGGCTGGGGGGGACAAAATTATTTATGAATGCCATTTTCTTTGGAAGAATTATTGAAGCGGCAAGTGGAAGAACAGAGGATTAAAAATTAATTTGACTTTTGGCTGCTTCCCCAAAACATCTTATTTTGCCTCGTTAATATTTTTTAAATACGAAAATTAAATTTGAGCACTATGATTAAAATGCAAGTAATCGGAAATCTTGGAAAAGATTGTGTAGTAAACACTGTGAACGGTAAGAACGTAATCAACTTTACCGTTGCACACACCGAAAAGTACAAAGACAGCCAGGGCGCACAACAGGAAAAAACCACCTGGGTTGATTGTGCCTATTGGACAGACCGCACTGCCATCGCACCTTACCTTATGAAGGGGCAGTTGGTATTTGTTGAAGGACAACCGGAGGCCCGTTCATTTCAAAGGAATGATGGAACACCCGGATCTTCTTTATCACTTAGGGTACGGGACATTCAACTTTTAGGAGGACGTAAAGACAGTACACCGGGCACTTATCAACAACCATCATCTGCTTCATCGGGTATACCTGTGGCAAACAGCAATGTTTCCTCATCAGGTGATATTACAGAACCGGTAGATGATTTGCCATTTTGAGGTCGCAACTAAAACTAGCATCACCGCCTTTCCAATTTTGGAAAGGCTTTTTTATTCATTAAATATGTAACTTGAAACCATGAAGCAGGTAGTTCTATTTATTTTATACTTGTATCCGGTTTTTATATTTGCACAGCACCAGTTAAAAGCTGCAAACACCGATGTTTTAGTGATCGGTGGTGGGGTGGGAGGAACAGCCGCTGCTATTCAATCTGCAAGATCTGGAGTGAAAACAATTTTAGTAGAACCAACCACTATGCTGGGTGGTATGCTGACAGCTGCCGGTGTAAGTTGTACTGATGGAAATGACCAACTCCCCAGTGGTATGTGGGAAGAGTTCAGACAAGCTTTGTATAAACATTATGGGAAAAACAGGTTGAATACCGGTTGGGTCAGCAATACAAACTTTGAACCGCATGTGGGGGATAGTATTTTTAAAGCATGGGCAGCAAAAGAAAAAAACCTGAAAGTATATTTTGGATATGAGTTTAAATCTGTACAGAAAGAAGGTAATAAAGTGACAGGTGCCACATTGCGAAACATGGATAATTCAATAGCCTTGAAAATAAAAGCTAAAGTAGTGATTGATGGAACAGAATTGGGTGATGTATTTGCTGCTGCCGGAGCCGCATTTGATATAGGCATGGATGACCCTGCTCTAAGTGGTGAAAAAGAAGCAAGGCAAAAAAATAATATTATCCAGGATTTGACCTGGGCGGCTATATTGAAAGACTATGGACCGGGAGTTGATAAAACAATTGCCCGGCCTGTAAATTACGACGCAGCAAAATATTACTGTTGTTGTACCGATGCAACCTGTAATGACAAACCATGGAATGGTGATAAATTAAAAATGCTGAACTATGGAAAGCTGCCCCGTTCACCGGGTGCAAAGTTTGATAAGTATATGCTCAACTGGCCTGCACATGGAAATGATATTTATTTGAATGCAGTTGAAGACAACTACGAAGTAAGAAGTACAAAATACGAGTTAGCGAAAAAGCACACATTGGGTTTCATTTATTTTTTGCAGACAGAGTTGGGGATGAAAAACATTGGATTAACAGATGATGAGCTGGATGGTGGGTTAGGGTTGATTCCTTACAACCGGGAAGGGAGAAGAGTGAAGGGTGCAGTAAGGATGAATATCGACCATTTAAAAAATCCTTACGACTATACTTTATATAGAACAGGCATTGCTGTGGGTGATTATCCGGTGGACCATCATCATGCCCGCTACCCAGATAAAGTGCCGGAGATAGAATTTCCGCAAATACCGGCTTACAATATCCCGATGGGTGCATTGATACCAGAAAATATTGATGGACTTATTGTTTGTGAAAAAGGAATTTCGGTAACCAATATTGTGAATGGAACAACGAGATTACAGCCTGTTGTTTTATTAACGGGTCAGGCGGCCGGAATTTTGGCATCAATTGCAGCAGTAAAATTGCCCCGTTCTAAAACGAATTTAGAAGTAAGAACGATACTGCTAAGATCTGCGCAGGAAAAGTTATTGAAAATAAAAGCTTACCTGATGCCATTCACTGATGTTAAACC
>JBARSW010000700.1:0-3208 GCA_049644925.1 Chitinophagaceae bacterium
GTTTCATATTGATAATCGCTCCGGTACCAGTCGAGCAGCGAGTAATAGCAATACAATTTTATTCCCTGTTTATGGCATTCATCGGCCAGCAATTTCAGTGCATCTTTTCCATAAGGTGTGTTGGTTATCTTCCAGTCAGATTGTTTGGTATCCCAGTTGCTGAATCCATCATGGTGCCGGGTTATGAAAGTAATATATTTCATTCCGGCTGCTTTTGCAACACCTACCCATTTTGCCGCATCGAAATTTTGAGGATTAAAAATCTGCAATAGCCTGCTATATTCCGGCACGGTGATATTACGGTTGTTCATCACCCACTCACCACTCCCCAGTACACTGGAGGCGCCCCAATGTATAAACATACCAAACTTGTCATCCTGAAACTGTTTTCTACTGTTTAAGTTCTCCATTGCCGGAGAATAAGATTGTGCTATAATTTGCAGACTTGCCAGGATTAAAAAGGGAAATACTATAAACTTTTTCATGTGTTTATTTTTTATTTTGATTTTTGCCACATGGAATTCGCCTAATAATCATCCCGGTTGATGATAAGCATTATTAGGGCTCATTTCATAAAATGCATATTTACAGATTGACAGATTCTTTCCGTATCATGTAATAATTTTGTCCTTCAATTGAAGCATAAAGATAGAATGGATCTATGATAAATAGTCGAAAACAATATTGCTGAATCTCAATACTAAAAAACTGAATCTACCTGAAAAATATCATTTTCTTGTATACAGGAAGTTTGTATTTTCGGATTCCTAATAAGCCCAAATCATGAAACGTCTTCCCCTTTTAATTTTATTCAGTTTTTGTATAACAATATGTTCTGCACAATACACCTGGAAATTATCAAAAGAAAAAAACGGTATCAATGTTTATTTATCTGATATTCCCGGAAAGAGTTTAAAAGCGGTAAAAGTAGAATGTACACTGACTGGTACATTTGCCAAATTAATCGCTACCATAAGCAATGTTGCACATATGGAAGATTGGGTTTTCCATAATAAAACAAGTAAAATGCTGAAACAAAACACACCGCTTGATTTTATATACTACACTGAAACATCAATGCCATGGCCTCTTTCTAACAGGGATGCCATTATTCATATCAGGATCAAAACAGACAGCCTGCCAAAATTTCTCACTATTACCGGCACTGGTGAACCTGAATTTTTTCCGAAAATTCCGACAAAAGTGAGAGTACCACATTACAAAGCAAGCTGGAAAGTAACCATGCCAAACGCAAATAAAATTCGAATTTTTTACATTGTGGAAGTGGATCCGGGTGGAAGTATCCCGGCATGGATTTCCAATATGTTTGCTGATGATGGTCCTTATGGCAGTTTCAGTAACCTGGCAAAAGAGTTAGTAAAGTAAAAATCTAATCCTAATCATATTTTAGAAAACAAAGAGTTTTATTCACACTGTCTTTCCATTTAGATTTATCTTTCCTGTAATAAGACGTCATTATTATGATTAATTCTTTTTTATTATTTGGTGCCAACGGCTATACGGGCACTTTGATTTCACGGTATGCAGCGCAGTTTGGGTTGCACCCTATTCTCGCAGGGCGAAGAGAGGAAGTCCTGAAATCCCTGTCAATACAATTAAATTTTCCATACAAGGTTGTGGATATCAATGATGCAGACATGCTGCAAGCTGCATTAAGGGAAGTTAAAATAGTGGTGCATGCTGCAGGGCCTTTTTCAGCAACTGCCAGCCAAATGATTGATGCTTGTCTGAAAACCGGCACTCATTACGTAGATATTAATGGAGATTTAAGTGTTTTTGAAATGATCAAAAGTCATGACTCTATCGCTAAAGAAAAAAATATTATGCTGATGCCGGGTGTTGGTTTTGATGTGGTACCAACTGATTGTATGGCATTACATCTTAAAAATAAACTGCCCGATGCCACACACCTCAAACTTGCTTTTGCATCAATAGGAGGTGGCGTATCACATGGAACTGCCATGACTGTTGTAAATAAACTGGGAGAAGGTGGTGCTGTAAGAGAAAATGGGAAAATTGTAAGTAAACCGTTAGGACAAAAAGGAATGCAGGTCGATTTTGGCGAAAAGAAATTATTTGTCATGTCTATTCCATGGGGTGATGTTTCAACTGCTCATTTTACTACCGGGATACCCAATATAGAAGTTTACACCGCCGTGAAACTGAAAGTATACAGAATGATGAAATTTCAACTATTATTCAATTGGCTATTAAGAACGGAATGGGTGAAGAAAATTATTCGCAAGAAAATAAAGAATCGGCCAGCAGGACCCAATGATGAAATGAGAAATAAATCAAAAAGCCTGGTTTGGGGTGAAGCAAACAATGCAAAAGGCGAAAAATTTTCTGCTTATTTCAGCTGTGCTGACGGCTATACATTAACTGCACTCGCTAGCCTTATCATTACAAAAAAAATTCTGGAAGGCCACTATAAACCCGGCTACCAGACTCCGGCTTCCTGCTATGGAGAAACCCTGGTAAAAGAAATTCCCTTTACCGTCTGGAACAACAACTGATTACTTAATTTTCAATCGCTCCCATTTTCAACCTTCATTAAGTTTATAGTTTTAAAAAAAAAGTTCACTGTACCTGCCAAAAGGCAGGCACAATGAACAAAATGGTTTTTCAGGAAAGAATATTTTTATTAAACGAATACTGAATATTATACATGTCCTTCTGCAAGCATTGCATCTGCTACACGTACAAATCCAGCTATGTTTGCCCCTTTTACATAATCAATGGTACCATCTTCATTTATACCATACTTGATACACTGTTCATGAATATCACTCATGATAACTCTCAGACGATTTTCCACTTCTTCTCTTGTCCAGTATAACCGGATTGAGTTTTGAGACATTTCCAAACCGGATGTTGCAACACCACCAGCATTAGATGCTTTACCAGGAGCATACAATATTCCGTTTTTATGGAATACGTTAATAGCTTCAGGTGTAGTAGGCATATTTGCACCTTCAGCTACCAGTCTGCAACCATTCTCAACTAATAAATTGGCTTCATCTTCATTCAGTTCATTTTGTATAGCACAAGGCAGGGCCACATCGCAAGGAATTCTCCAGGGTCTTTCACCTTCAAAGTATTCACAACCGTATCTTAATGCATACTCTTTGATACGACCACGTTTTACATTTTTCAATTCCATCAGGTAAGCCAGTTTTTCTGTATC
>JBARSW010000701.1:0-1860 GCA_049644925.1 Chitinophagaceae bacterium
AACTGGAGGTATTGGGAGCATTGGCTGGCAGGGAGGATACAGTACGAATTGTGGATTTGATTCTTGAAAAAGAACCGGTAGATTTTTTTATCCGGGAATTTAAACCCGATGTGTTTTGTATCACCGGCTATATAACGCATATTCCGGTAATGATTGAATATGCCAGAAAAGCGAAAGAAATTCTCCATGATATTATTACAATTTCCGGAGGCGTGCATGTTGAAAAATTTCCGGAAGACATTGACTCTCCATATATTGATTACCGGGTTGTAAGAAATGCCACCCGGTCATTCCCGCAATTATTACAATACCTGAAACACGGTGGCACCATACCTCCGGGAATATTATGCTGCGGAGAAACTATCAAAGACCGCCCATTACCTGATTATGACTTTTATTTTCCTTTTCCTAAAAGAGAACTGACACAGCAATACCGTAAAAATTATTTTTATGTTTTTCAGGATAAAGTAGCATTGATGAAAACTTCTTTTGGATGTCCGTATAAATGCAATTTTTGTTTTTGCCGTTTTATTACAAACGATAATTATTATGCCCGTCCAATGGAAGATGTGATAGAAGAACTAAGGATGATAAAAGAGAAAGAGGTGTATATCGTTGATGATGATTTTTTACTTTCTCCAAAAAGGGTTGAACAGTTTATTGAGTTATTAAAAAAGTTCGACATCAGGAAAAAATTCCTGGTTTATGGCAGGTCTGATTTTATCATTGAAAATCCTGAAATTATTAAAGCTTTTCATGCGGTGGGATTAAGAACGGTAATTGTTGGCCTGGAATCTTTTAAGAATAAAGACCTTGATGCTTTTAATAAAAAAACAAACCGTAGCATAAATGAAGAAGCCCTTCGGATTTTAAACAAGAATGGAGTTGATTGTTATGCAGCCATTATAACCTCACCAGACTGGACAGAAGAAGACTTTAAAATTGCCGGGGACAAAATGCTGCAACTGGGACTGAAGTTTGTCAATCTGCAACCATTAACTCCTCTGAAGGGTATTGAACTGGCAATTCCTGATACTTCACTTGTCATTAGCAGGAAAGATTATCCGCTTTGGGATCTGGCCCATGTGTCCGTCAGGCCGTTGCATATGACTGTAGCACAGTATTACAGGAATATTCTGAAATTATACGATCGTATCACATTTAATCCCGGTACAGTTTTTAAACTCTTATTCAGGTATCCGTTATATATGCAGTGGAGGCTTTCAAAGGGATTGTTCAGGGTTCGTAAACAATACAAGAAAATGATAAAAGAGTTTTCTCATGTATAAAATTCTTTTTATTCAAACCACACAGTTTAGTGGTGGCAGTGGCACAAAACTGGTAAAACAAAAACGTTTGTATTTACCCGGTTTGGCATTCCCGTTACTGGCAGCTATTACACCCGATAACTGGAAAGTGGAAATCTGTCTGGAAGTAATAGAAGATGTTAACTACGATGTGGATTGTGATATAGTTGGGATAGGGGCAATGGGACAGGCCATAATAAGAGCGGTGGAAATTGCAAAAGAGTTTAAAAAAAGGGGCAAAACGGTAATTATGGGAGGTTTTATGCCATCTATGATTCCAGATTATGTAAAAGATGTTTGTGATAGTGTTATAATTGGTGATGCCGAAACAGTCTATCCAAAAATGCTGAAAGATTTTGAAAACGGGACATTAAAGAAAATATATCATGAGCAGGTTAATGATCTTAACGGGCTGCCCATTCCGAAATATGAATTGCTTTTAAAGAAAAAAATTGGTTTTATGCTTCCGGTGCAACCCGGAAGGGGCTGCCCGCATGCCTGCAGCTATTGTTCTATTTATTGCCTGTACAGAAAAAGATACATCCACCGTCCG
>JBARSW010000702.1:0-3471 GCA_049644925.1 Chitinophagaceae bacterium
TTTAACCTGTTAAGCATATTACTGCCAATCTCCATATAATACAAAAGCTCCCCAATAATTTGGGTGACTGTATCTTGCATCATTACTTAATCTGACCTGTGCCAGCCGAAGTGCTTCTGTTTTACTAATGGAACTGTTGAGATTCTCATAAAAATATTGCATCAAAAGACCAGTGGGTTCATCCGCAACTTTCCATAAACTGGCTACTACTGTTTTTACATGACTTACAAGGAATGAATTGGCAGGAGAGATATTCCAGCCCTTTACCAATTCTTTGCTGATAGCAGTCTGGCAGGCTGAAAGTATAACCATTTCACAGTCAGTGATACCCAGTTTTTGAACTTCCCGCATAGTCAGTTTACCATTATTACCCCCGGTTGTATCCTTATCCGGAAGTAATTTGAGATACGACTGCGAAAAATCTGTTGAATAATTTAATACACCATGTGTAGCAAAATGAATATACTTTTTTTGCAAGAGACTATTCTTGGCCATGCTTTCAGTAGCTCTTGTATCTGTATAAATCGTGGAGTCTGTTCCCAGAATTTTTCCAATTTCTTTTACTTCGGAAATATTAAACCGCAATGTGGCATCCGGTACGCCAAAGGCTGCAAAGGATGTTAAATCCTTCTTTACCAAACTGTCTTTATAATTTGAATTAAATACCGACATCTTGTTGGTGTAAAAAATGCTGTAATCTTCAATTAAAAAACGAAAACTATTCCCTGCCATTTTTTTACCCAGACATTGAAATGGCATGTTACTGAAAATACCGGTTGGTATAATGCACAACTTTCTTTTATCCGCCACTTTCGCACTAACAGAAGCAAATAAAATTGCATACAACTCATCTGAAATATCTTTAAAATTATAGACCTGTTTGTTCACTTCTTCATCCTCCGGATCTGACCTTAAAGAAAGGGGGCCGGTACCGGTTTTCTTTGTTGTGTTTTTTATTGCATCAATAAATGCAACAACTTTCTGACTTATATCTGCCGTCATGGTATCAACAGACAGTTTCTCGTTAGTCAATGAAAAAATCATCAGTGTTTTATCATTAAGCAGGTATAATAATACTGCAACATCTTTGGGTAATTTGCTTTTGTAATTATTAAACTCATCTGCATTAGACCGGCTGAAATAAGTACTCAATTCCGGATATAATGCAACTACATCCTGTAAAAAATTATTATAGTCGGTTTCCAGTATTTCAATTTTTGCCAGGGTTGCCCGCTTTTCAGTACCCTGTTGCTTTTCCATAGCTGTTTCCAGGGCTTTCTTTGATTGCTGCATGGCAAGTAATTTTTTCAACGCATCATTTTTTTCCTCATCACTCGATGCAGCAGTTAACGTACCGGACAATTCTTTAATCCCGGCAATATTACTTCGGTTAGCATATGCCCAGGCTTCTTTAATATTTCCTGAAGAATAATAGGAAAATGTAATCTTATTATAGAGGTCTGCTTTTTGCGGATCATTATTAAAAATCTTTTTAGCTTCCTCTCCTCCATATAGATTTTCCGCATTTTTGTCCAGCAGTTCTACCGCTTGACGGAAATAAACAATGGCGCTGTCAAAGATTTGCTGATTGTAAAACAGTAATCCTAATTCATAATAGGCATTCCACCCAGAACCTGTTTTGTATTCACTAACAAAACCTGCAGCCCTTCTGAAATTATTTTCAGCAGAATCAATCTTGCCTTCTGTACTATTAATACGGCCAAGGCTTATTAACGCCTCTATCATTTTGTCCTTCTCCCCGCTTGCAACAGCAAAATCCCTTGCATAATTAAAATAAAAGCCAGCCTCTCGTAAATTCTTTTCGTCTGCAAAAATATTTCCAAGAATTATTGCCATGCCTGTGGCTATCCTGTTAAGATTCAATTTCCTGGCTTTAGGTAAGATATCCAGCAAAATTGCTTTCGCCTCCTTAACCTTTTTCAAGCGGAATAAACATTCTGTAATATTACCCTGTACCAGTAAATAACTTTCATCATACACCCCTTTCTTTAACTTACTTAGTGATTGCTGGAAATAACGCAAAGCGGTAGTATAATCAGACTGATTAAGATATATGATTCCGATATTATTAAAGATAGTTCCCCTGTTTTCTTCCAGCAGTTCTGCTTTATAAATGCTATCTGCAAATGAATAAGCATTCACCGCTTGCCGGTATTCACCCATTTTACCTAATAAGGATCCCCTTGAACCATAAGTACCTGCCAGGCGGATAACATTTCCGGAATTTTTAAATATTCCAATCGCACTATCATTGTTATTAATACCTTTTTCAAATTCAGCCGTTAACCCGTATAAAAAAGAAGTAACCTGTAATGTATATCCAAGTCCCAGGTTGTTTGATGTGGAGATCGCAAGGTTTATAGCTTTGTTCAATACCTCATTTGCTTTTACATATTCTCCCTTTGACATATATACATCTGACAAACTGTTTAATTGCCAGATGGCCTGGTTTTTATCAACTGAATCAAAAATATTAAATGCCTTTTGGTAATAAAACAAGGCGCTGTCAAGCCGGGGTTCACTATAAAACCGGTAGGCCTTTAATGACAGGCAATTTGCATCAGCTTCCAAAGTATTCAATTGTTGGGAGAGGGAAACACATTCATCATAGAACCTGTCACCTGCCAGAAAATTCTGGGAACGGTAATGGTTCCTGGCCAAAGACTTTGAAGAAAAAAACTGGAAATTTGTATTACCTGATTTAATACTTAAGTTCCTTGATGTTTCAAAATAGCTGCGGGCTTTCGCCGTATCTATTTCTTGCCAGGCACTGCCCAGGTTATAAAAGGCTTCTACTGTTACCTTATTATTTACACCTTTTGCCTTCTCAAAAAGATCTGTTGCCCTTTTATAACTCTCATCATTCAGAAATACCTCTCCCTTTTTATTATATACATCTGCAAGACCTGCATTATCTTTTAAATAGGTAAAAATTAGGGCCGCAGAATCAAATGCTTGTAAAGCATCATCCTTCAGACCACTTAAAAGATAAAGTTCCCCGATTTTTTTCCACGAAATTGCCTGCCCGGAAAGGTTATTCCCTTTCTTTCTCAACGCAATGGACTTTTTATTTTCTATTACAGCAGAATCATATTTTCCCAATTCCCAATAGCAGCTTCCTGCTACTGTATGTGAATAGCCGGCATTATCAAAATCAGCTGATTCCAGAAGCGGCTTTATATTTGCCTGTGCAATTAATATTCCTTTTCTGTATTCTCCCAGCAGGTAATAACTATAAGCAATTTCATTGCCAACAATTGCCCCGGCTGATATATCACGGTTGTTTCTATAAATATCTGCTGCTTTAAGAAATGCTTCCAATGCAACCGCCGGCTTCCCTTTGTCATTATTTACTTTACCGATAAATTTATTTAGTTCTGCATTCCTGATTTTTGCATCATAGCTGTTTATCTTTTCATTAATACTGATTGAGGTATCAAGTGTACTCAG
>JBARSW010000703.1:0-2476 GCA_049644925.1 Chitinophagaceae bacterium
TCCTTTTCTCTCACATCCTAAGGCAATTGCGACTTCTGCATACTTCTTTGTTGCTGCGGGAATATTATACTCCATCACATAAGGTAACAACAATGCATTGGATAAACCATGGGCCAGGTGAAAAATACTTCCCAACGGATAACTTAGTGCATGCACTCCGGCTGTGTTCACCGGCCCAAGACAAAATCCACCGAGCAAACTTCCCATAGCCACATTTTCTCTGGCTTTAATATTGCTGCCGTTTTGTACAGTGGTAACAATGTGTGCTGCAATCAACTGCATTCCTTTGTAAGCATACATATCAATAAAAGGCTGTGAGAATTTATTGGTGTAGGCTTCCAGACAATGTGTTAATGCATCCAATCCGGTGGCTGCAGTAATTGCCGGGGGTACTGAAACTGTGAGCAGTGGGTCAACATACACAATATCCGGAACTAAAAATGGACTGATGATTCCTATCTTCTGATTTTCATCATCTACTAAAATGGCGTTGGGTGAAACCTCGCTGCCGGTGCCGCTGGTGGCTGGGACACAGACTAATTTTTTGGTTCTTCCTTTTAATAAACCAATACCTACATAGTCTTTTAATTGTTGCTCATTATCTAACTGTGCAGCCACTAATTTGGCAATGTCCAATACACTACCACCTCCAATACCAATCACTACATCAGGGTTGAACGGTGCAACTTTTTGCATCAATTTTTCAAAATCATTGAATGATGGTTCTGCAATAATAGATGTATCAGTTAAAATTTCAATTTTGTTGTCTGTAAGTTTTGTTTCAAAAGATAAAAGTGCTTCTTTTAGCGGTGCGATGGTGGCAATAAAAACTTTAGCTGGGTGCAATGCAATTACATCATCTGCCAGTTGTGGCAAAGTGCCGTTGCCAAAAATTAATTTGCCGGGGAAGAATATTTTAAGTGAGTTATCAAGCATCGTTTATAATAAGTAGTTCTTAAAAAAAGCTCAAAAGTAGTAATTCAGTTGAACGGGGTCATTCTTTTGTCAGGATAAACTCTGTCACTACAGCTCAATCAGGAAACTAAAGCGATAACAAAAAATCAAATCGCCGCATCCAGCGGATACTTTGGCAACATCAGTGCTTCAATATCGACTGGTTTGATATCTAATCTTTCGCACCAGGTTTTAAAACTATCATGAACTTCATCCAAAATTTTCTTTTGCTCAGGAGTTAACTCTAAAGCAGTAGCCCGGCTGATTGTTCTTACTGGCAAACCTCTTTTACGCAAAAAATATTTTGCACTCATGGGATAAGCCTCATGTATTAAAGGGTCAACCCGGCTGATTTCTGATTGTAACCACTTTACTTCTTCCTTTTTATCCGGGTTGGTTGCATTATTCACCATCCACACCAATATTTCCGGATAGAAATTCCCACTGATACTGCTCATCCCTTTTGCTCCCATTTGCAAACTGTACATAGCATTGGGTGAATGGGCATCATAAAATTCAAAATTACTGTTGGCGGTTTTTACTACTTCCAATTTTGCTTTTATACTTTCTAAACTTTTTGAAGTGTCTTTATAATACACAAAACGGTTGGATGAGATTACATTTTTAAAAACCTCTGTTCCTAATACTCGTTTATAAGGCGCCGGACATTCATACATTCCCAGAGGAATACTACCTGTGAGTTTTATCATTCGTTCAAAATTGCGGAGCAGTATATCCTCACTATCCTCAATATTTGCAAAATGCCCTGTTATTAAAATGGCAGCATCAATACCCGTATCATAAATTTTTTTAGTGAACTCAGCTTTATCCTCAATTTTTAATCCGAACGAAGAAGTGGCCACCACCGGCACCCGGCCATTCGCATATTTCACTACATGTTTTGTCAGCTCCAGCCGTTCGTCTTCGGTAATACTGTACATTTCGCTACTAAGGCAGTTGGCAAAAAAACCTTTTACTCCTGCTGCCAGGTAAAAATCAATCAGTTTGCTTACTACATCCAGATCAACCTTTGCTTTTAGGTTGAAAGGTGTAATCATCACCGGAACAAATTTTTTATCTGTCATATTAATCCAGTATTTAGAAAGTATAAATATTAGTTTTTAAGCCCTTTGAAAAAATGGAAAATACTACTATCAACCTGTAGAATCTTACTGTACAGGGATACTACTCCTTCTCCATTTTGTTAATAACAACCCGGTTAGAAAAATCACCAACGTTCCTACAACTATAATCATATTCTTATGCAGGGTGTTTCTCATCCAACCGAATTCCATACCAAGCTTATCAGAAAACGTCATCCACAAAATAACTACAATACCAATCATCACTGCGGTTACTGCTGCTGCATTTTTTGTTTGCTTGCTGATGAAGCCGAGCAAAAACAAACCCAGCATTCCGCCGGCAAAAATGCCGGAGAGCTCCCACCACAAATCCAGAATACTTTTACTGCCAATCATTGCCAGTCCTGCCACTAACCCTACTGCGCCAAAGACAGCAGTGC
>JBARSW010000704.1:0-5967 GCA_049644925.1 Chitinophagaceae bacterium
TTGGAGCTGTTGGGATTAAGAATACAAGGTATGCAGTTAGTACCATGTTACTGGCTGACCTGGCTGGTATCATAACAGCAATTGCTATGGCATATATTTTCTTTGCATAAGTTTAATTTCATCAATAAAAAAGAGGCTGTCTCATTTTCAGGAGACAGCCTCTTTTTTTAAAACTAAATTATTCAATTAGTAATTAGCATAGGCTGTTAAAGCTCTCATAGAAGTTATTGTCGAAACGGTAGATCTATAACCACCTCTGAACATAATCGTATAACTTCTTTTTCTAGTTGGTGTAAAAAATGTTCTTACATCAGCTAACCCCGGAGGTACTGCCGTTGTAATCCAATTCTGCAAATTGGTAGTAGTACCCGTTGGACGAACATAAAAAGTATCAGTTTTGCCGGATTCATAAGGAATATAACTGGTAACATCAGTTACCTGTACATTGGTAAAAATATTCTGCATTTTATTGGCAGAATAGATATCTACGGCAGGTATAGCAACAGGACTATAGGCAAAATTCGCAAATCGAATTCTTGCAGTTGTGTCAGAAGGGAATACAATTTCAGTTAATACCGTTTTTTGTTTGGGACTTGTAATGGTATCATACATAAAAAGTGAATAGTTCTTATTGAACTGCAAATTTTCTGTAAAAGCCAACGGCACTTGTGTGGAAGTGGATAGGGTATCCCTTACCAGGAAAGAAGTAAAACCCGCCGGAACACTAAATCCATATCCTGTAGAAGGGAAAATGCTTCCTAATGTCATTGCAGCACCTGTTATTGCTTGGGCATTAACATATACATAGTTTCTTGATGTACCAACAGTTGCCATATAAACCTGCATTATACTGCTGTTAGTGAATACATTCTGTCCGGGTGTTTTATCATCGAAAGTCTTTTCACAGGAGAATAATGAAAAAGCAATTAAAAATAGGAAACAACCGGTAACAAATAATATTATTTTTCTGAGTCTCATAATAAGTAATTTAAAGTATCAATATTTAAAATTTAGAGAACCAACATTCTCTTGTAATAAATGTCAGGTCAAATGCACCTAATCTATTAAGTTCTGCAACATTGTATAAATACTCAGAGTTATATCTTGGGCGGTGTTTGTAAATCCATTTACCTCCATTATTAGTATATAAATCTGTGCCTGTAGGAGGAGCAAACTCTCTATATACTTGTAGATTAGTTACTGGATCTAAATCAGTGTAATGAAAACGCCTCATATCAACCCAAGTTTCTAAAATTCCCCATCCATACATTGCAATGTATTTTTGCATCATAATATGTGAAAGGGTTAAATTGGCGGCAGATGGTATTACTAAAGGATTTGCAAGATATGAATCTCTTGTTCCATCTGTTATCCTATTTGCAATGGGAACTGAAACTTCGTAATCTGCTCTTAATTGTGCAAAGTTTAATTCAATTCCTTTCCTATAAGCTGCAAGTGCAGCAGCATTATTACCTCCTTTTCTTAACAATGCTTCAGCCTTAATGAACTGAATTTCACTAGCAGTAATTATTGGAAAAATTGGGCCATTTTTGAAAATATATCGGCAATTATCATCATTTGATGGAGCAGTTGTTGTTTGGAAAGACCCACCCCAGAAATTAGCAGAAGAATCTCCTCTTGCTAATCCTGCACTGAGCCCACCTTTATTTGGAATAATACCCCGGAATGTCCCGTTAGGATTTTCACGGATTATATACCAAGCTCTTGGGTCATTCATACCAGTTGGAAATTGAGCATTTACTCCTCTCATCAGGTCAGCAACAAACTTTGTTTGTCTGAAAGTTCCAATATTGCCTCTATAAGGCCCCCAATAACTAAAAGTACCATTTGCCCCTGCATTCGACCATTTTGCAAATGTATTTTCAGTATTTGTTTGCATGGCAAGGTCACAATAGTATATCACAGAATCAGGTTGATAAGAAGACTTATTTGTATATCTGTGATATGTTCTTGCAAGAATTCCATATACAAATTTTTTCCATTTATTAATATCACCTCCATTCATGTATTTATCGCTGATAGCAAGATTTGTAGGGTTAACGCCATCACCAGTTTTTGACAAATTGCTAAGTGCTGCAAAACAAACCCTTTTCACTTCATCATATACTTCAGGTTGAGTATTATAATTAAAAACTAATTGGTCGGGGTGAAACGCTTCATATAAAATAACATCATCATGAATATCTGTCAATACCAGCCATCCCCAAGCCCTGATGGCTTGAGCTACACCCACATAATCCCATTTTTTTTCTTCAGTGCCCCACTCAATTACTCTTTCAATATTTGCGCCCTGCCCATAGTAGAACATTGCCCAAATACTACCCATATTGTCACTTTTATTGACAAAATTATCACCCATCTGGTCATACTGGTTTCCAGATGAATTGGTAGCCCAGTTTTGAATAAAACGACCAATAAACTGACCTTCATGTTGCAGACCATAAGTTGCAGGATTCGTAGACCCGAGTTGCTGACTTATAGTCATATATGCAATTATTCCAGGCAATATTTCTTCTATTGGTTGTTTTACCTGTGCATTGGGATTTAAATACACCTCATCTAATTTCTTAGAGCAAGAACCCATCACAAGTAACACAGCGAGGGTTGCAAGTGTTATTGTATATTTTGTTATATTTTTTTTCATGATTATCTTATTTTGGGTTATTAAAAAGAAGCTTTTATGCCAAAGTTTACACTTACAGGGGGTGGCAATGTTCCATAATCATAGCCAAATGCACCGACCCCACGACTACCCGCAGTATTCCCATTTACTGCCGGGTCAGATCCGCTATAGTTGGTTATAACAACGAGATCATTCCCTGTTACAAATACACTTAGGTTCTTAATTTTTTTAATAAAATTTTTATTAAAAGTATAGCTGAATGTAATATCTCTTAGCTTAAAAAAGTTTACATCTCTTTCCATGAATTCGTAGTCTGGCATTAATGCATAATAATTATCATTAAAAGCCGGGATGACGGCAATTGTGTTCTTAGTAGGCGTTGCTGAATTTTGCATACCATCATTTAAGACTCCATCAATTACAATAGGACTATACCTATTAGCTGTTTTCTTACTAAGTCCATTACGAGTTAAGAACATATTGGTAGCATTGAAAACATCTCCACCAACTTTTAAGTCCCAAAGCATACTTAACCGCCAGTTTTTTACTCTTACGGTATTTAGCCAACCTAATGTAAAATCAGGGTTTCTGTCTCCCAGCAAACGGAAAGTCGCATCAATAACCGGCAGGCCTGTCAATGGGCTTACCAATATTTGACCTGCATTATTTCTTGAATAAGTTGATCCGGTAAGAGATGTTGTTGGTCCATTGAGGAATAACCCCCCTCTTGCAGTGTAAAGCCAAGTATCAGATAGATAAAACTCAGATACACTGGCGGGTAATGCCACCACCTTGTTTCTCATTTTATTTAAATTGAAACGCATATCCCAGTTTAAATTCTTTGTTTTCATCAGGTTATAATCCAAAACTATTTCAAGGCCCTTATTTCTGGTTGAACCTGCATTTTGTGTATTCAGAACAAAGCCAGTTCCATAGCTGAGTCGGAAATTTTCAACTATTTGACCCTTATTTAATGTATTATAATAGGTTATTTCAAAATTTAACCTGTTTTTAAATAATCGTAATTCAGTTCCAATTTCATAAGTACTTTGTTTCTCCGGTTCAAGTTCAGCATTGTTATTTGTAAAACCGTACATATATCCACCTCCACTGGCACCACTGGAAAGAAATACAGATTGAGTTGAATAGGCTGAATTTAAACGGGCAGTACCTGCTAAAGAAGTTCTAAGTTTCCAATAGTTAAGTGTTTGCCCTTTTTTCAGAACTGGTAGCATATCACTCAGGATTAAACTTAAACTAGCTCCCGGGTAATTATAGTTTCTGTTTTTCGAAGGAAGAGTAGAAGACTGTTCGAAACGATGTGTATAATTGAAAAACAAATAATTATTAAAACTGAGCGCTACTTCTCCAAAATAGGCGAATTGCCTTGTTTGAACATAATTAGGTAATCCTGCTTGATTTCTATTAAGTAATACTCTTGTATTAGGATTATTAGATTTGGTTACTGATGAATCCATATAATTGCCCATTATTGCAGATAGTTCCCGATCAGTAACAATTTTGTTGTTTTTTACCATTTTACCAAAAAATGCAGGATTTGCGATGGGGCTTGTTCCTACACTATCAACAATATTTGTTCCATAAATTGCCCACATTTCCGTTTTATAGTCTTGCCACATTGTTCCGGTCATCACCCGCAGGTTAATTTTTTTAGTTAGCTGTTTATTTGCTGATGCAGTAATTGTATGATTGTAACCTTTGAATTTTCTCCAGTAGTTATCTAATTCACCCCCTTTGGGAGCACTTGTATAATATGATAAAGGATGAAGAAAAGAAAATCCTTTTTGATCATAAGTGTCATAGCCAAATCTGCCTGCAAGAGATAACCACTTTAATGGTTTAATGTTGACACCCATTGTATAGGTTTTTCTTTCCAGCCAATCTTTTCCAAAATTGTTATATACATTCCATAAAGGATTGTCGTATTCATTATTTGTTAATGTATTAGTTCCATCATCAAATAAGTCAAGTTTATCTCCGGATTGATCATTTTCGAAAGTTCTAATATCATTGGTCGATGGCCAGATAAGAAGGCCAAGAAGGAATCCACCGGCACTCCTAAGTACTTTATTATTTGTTGAATTTGTATAAGCAAATGAAGGTATAAGTTCCAGCTTATCTTTAAAAAGCTTTGTAGTATTGGAAGCCCTGAAAGTATATTTTTTATAATCATTATTTGGAACAGCACCTTTTTGATCAAAATAACTACCAGATAACCTGAATTTAGATTCGCCAAAACCAAAATCTAATCCCAAATTATGTGTTTGAGATGTTCCTGTTCTAAAAAATGCTCTTTTGTTATCAAACAGTTTTGTTCCGGCTGGATAAGCAGGGCCAAATCTTCTGAAACTATTACTTGCTACACCATTTGTGCCAGACGTATATCCGTCAAGAGTTTCAGGCCAGCGTGTAACTTCCTGAATGCGAAAACTGTTGTCATATTGTATTCCTAAAGCGTTTGTTTTTGCCTTACGGGTTGTAATAATAATAGCTCCTGAACTTGCCTGGCTGCCATAAAGTGCAGTTGCCTCAGGCCCTTTTAAAACTGTAACACTTTCAATATCGCCAGGGTTAATATCTGCAATCCTATTCTGGTAGTCACTTTGTCTATTTGGTTTATCAGATGCCAAGCCAATTGTAGTGCCCCCCGCGGAAGTTTCATTTATTGTCTGATTATCCATAACAACACCATCCACCACATATAGTGGTTGATTACTAAGTGAAAGTGAATTATAACCTCGGAGGACTATGGAGGAAGATGAACCCGCCAGACCTGATGTTTGATCAAGTGTCAAACCCGCCACTCGACCAGCAAGACTGTTTAGAAAATTTTCTCTTTGGCTTTCCTGAATATCAGTACCGGTTACTGATTGTGTAGAATAACCTAATGATCTTGGACTTCGTTTAATGTCCATCGCTGTTACTACCACTTCACCAAGGGTATTATCAGCGGTTTTCATACTAATACCAACTGTGGTACCATCACCTGGTTTTACATCAGATGTTTGATAACCAACATAAGTAACCTGGAGTGTTTCGCCAGGAGCTACTTTAATGCTGAACTTACCGTTTGCATCGGTTTGTGTGATTTTACGGGAACCTTTAACCCTGATGGTAACACCAGAAAGTGGTGTCTTATTATCCTCAGACACTACTGTACCAGTAATAATTCTTTCCTGTGCCTGAACGGCCTGGGGAAGAAGAACCAACGTCAACGATAGTGCTAAGAACAATTGGAGAATTTTTCTCATAGCTGTTTGTTTTTTATTTTAAATAAGCAGTTCCAAATTTATGAATTCTAC
>JBARSW010000705.1:0-4949 GCA_049644925.1 Chitinophagaceae bacterium
GTTACCACCATCAGAAATGCAACCAGGCCAACTGCAAACGCAATTTGTAAAGCTACCGGCAGGTAAGACCCGGCAGTTTCAATATTCTGGCCTGTTTGAAGTAAATAGATCATAGATTTTTACTCTATCCGCAAAAATAAGGTGGTGATTTGAAAATACCTTAATTAATATCATTGATTCTACTGTATTTAATCAATACAATTATAAAACAATAATCCCCTGCCAAAAAAATGGCAGGGGATTTTTATTTTAATTTGATGAAAATCAAAAATTATTTTTTCACCAACTGTTTAGATGTCTTAACTGTGGTGGTTTTTGCTTTTGAAGTTCCGGCAGTGGTTTTCCCGGTTTTTGACGGGGGTGCAGTTTTGGGTGTTACCGGAGGTTTGGGTTGTATTTTTTTTATCTGATCAATATAAGATTGAATTACTGCGGCATTTACAGGATCGGCCTCCAGCCATTTTCCAAAATACTCCAATGCCTTTTCTTTATCCTTTGCAATGTTAATATAATAAGGAGCCAGGTATCTAATTGTATTTAGATACTGCTTTTTGTATTTGGCAGTATCTTTTTGACTGAATTCAAATAATTTTAATGCATCAGGTAAAGCTATACTGTCTTTTTTTACAGTATCTAATACCTGTGAATTATTATAAGCCCATTCATATCCGTAAACCTGATCCGGGAAAAATTCTATCATTTTCAATGCTGCATCTCTTGATCTACTATGATTTGTATCGAAGTAATATGCTAATGACAAGTCAAAATAATCATTAATAATTGGCTTTGGTTTTAATGCAATAATCGCTTGAATTATTCTTGCTTCTTCGCCCCTGATTTTTTTCGTCTTGAAATATGCAGCCCCTTGTTTCAGGAAATCAATTTTTGAAGACAAAACAGTATCCACTAAATAGCCCTGCATATAGGTATCAAAAATTTCTGTTATTGTACCACCTGTATTTGTTAATATGTCTGCCCTGAGCTTGTAATCAAATGTATTTAAATCATCCGGATTCTTTTTGGCAAAAAACTCATCACTGTATTTTTTTGCTTTTTGAAAATCACCTTTTTGAAAATTTGCATCCGCTAATAGCCTGTATAATTTAGGTTTGGTATTAGTTCCCAATTCCGCAACTACAGATTCAGCTTTTTGTGTTGCACAATCAAAGTCTTTTTTTGCCCAACATAGCTGTGCATATAAGAACTGGTCTTGTATATCAACTAATGGTAATTTGCTATCAATATATTTTTTTAATTGCTCTTCTGCCTGTGGAAATTGCTGACGATAGAAATAATAGTAGAAAAGTTCATAATAACCGGCGGTAAACTTTGGATCCTTTTGTACTGATTCTTCCAGGTATTGAAGTACAAGGTCCCAACTTTTTTGAGATTCAAATAATTTTGCAAGCCTCAAACTGGCCACTGCCATATTCGGATTAACCTCTAACGCCTTTTTATAGTTTCTGAATGCTTCACCACCACCGTCGCCCTTTCCTTCTCTGCGCCAGGCATTGCCTAACAATAAATAAGCTTCCGCATTATTTCCCCCTTTTTCAATGGCAGTATTTAATTTTTCAATCCCATACTTATAATCAGCAACTTTTGCATCGGCAATTGCTCTGCCAATGGCTATTAGTACTCCAGGGTCATCCCCTTTTTTTGTACGGGTCATGGTAAGAGCAGTTTCAAAATGCTGTCTGGAATCATTCATGTTATTTTCATGTAATTCCACATGTCCAATACCTACTAATAATAAGGGAGCATTAGCACTGCTTTGTAAAGCCTTTTCATATAATTTACGGGTATTTGCAATACGTATTGACATGATTTCTTCCATATCAAGGTATGTTTGTCCCAGCCAATAGGTGGCTTCCACATTATTGGGATTTATATCAATCAGATTCTGAAAAACCCCAATTGCACTGGTGTACCTTTGTGCATAGTAATGATTCATCCCCTCCTGAACAGATTGTGCTTTTAGCCCGGTTATTAATAAAAAACCGGAACCTAAAAATGCAATGATGGCTTTCTTCATTTCTTCTTCTTTTAAACTGTAAATATAACTACTTTGGTTACTGCTTCAGTTTCACTGGCCTGATTCCGAAATTTTTTTGTGCCGGAGCCAGGTAAGATCTTCTGACAATTAACTGACCGATCTCGCCACTCATAAAATTTGCAAATCCGGTTCCAAGTCCTCTGTAGTTTTCTTTCAAGATATAATTCAAATCCCGTACCAGAGGATACCTCTTAGTGTAAATGTTTGCCTGATACGCTTTGCAAAAGGAGCCGGGAATATCTGTACTCTCTAAAGCGGCTACTCTTACTTTCTTCAAAAAACTCAATTGCGCAGTGTCTTCCGGGTTTCCAATCCATTCTACACTTATAAAACCAATGACTCCGGGATTTTTTGAAACATAATCAATAACACCTTCACTACTTCGGGCTGCCATGGCTGTGGGAGTAAGCGAATCTCCTTTTAAAACTGAATCGATGATAAAACGTACCGTACTGGTTGCTTTTACTCCGTCAAAAACAGGAATTAAATTTTTCCTAAATTTTCCAGTCAGGATTTCCTTTATATCTTTCATACGGAATAAGGTATCCGGAATTGAAGGATGCACTATTAAAGCGATTCCATCCCTGGCAATTGTCATACTTCGGGGGCCTACTTTCAAAGAATCAATGATGAAATCTCTTTCCTCCGCTGAAAACCTGCGGGTTACCATTACCATACGAATACTGTCTACCAACAAATCTCTGAAGCAATCTGCTTCTGGCTTATATGATATATTTATTTTCGTGCCAGGATTCCTGGACTCATAAACCTGAACATATTCCTCCATAATTGGCCTGAAGGATTCGTCTGCACTTACATTTATACTACCTCTTCTCGGGCTGTCGGGTAATTCATTCTCCTGTTCTTGATAAGACTTACATCCTGTCCAAATAACCAAAATTACCAAAACAAGCATTAAAGCAATACCGGTTATTATTGTACGAAAAGAATTCATCTGAAATAATTTTTTTTATACCCCCTGTAAATACGCCATACCCCGTAAATAAGGCAAAATGCACCAAATAATTTGTCCAGGTTATCCGGAGGAAATTTTTCATTTAAAGGGATTTTTCCCAATTTTCCCCGAAAGAAGAAAAAAGCTCCCAGTAGTAATATAATAAGTCCCATTCCATAATCCATCAGAGATTTCATTGATGAAACCTGCTTTCGTTTTTTATTTTCATACTCTTCAATCATTGCATAGTGATTTTGGGAAAAGCAAATTATTAAATTTTATTGTTCTACGCCGATAAATGTTACAGGAAGCACATAGTTTACAGGAACGTTTATCCCATTTTGTATGGCTGGTGTCCATTTAGGCATTCTCTTACATACTCTTACCACTTCATTATCAAATTGATTTCCACCACTCGTTTCTATTTCAAAAGTATTGACAGAACCGTCTTTATCTACCTTAAACCTGATTCTGACTACCTTTTTTTCGCCTGCTTCCAACTCATCAGGTGTTGCCAGATTTCTTCCCAAAAACCTTTTCAAAGCTTCCGGGCCACCAGGAAATTCCGGATCTCTTTCCTGTACAATAAAATCAGGTTCTTTAGGCTGAGAAGGACCACCATCGCCTGTGCCATTATTTTCGACTGGTTGAGGATTCACTTTCACCGTTCCATCATCAGGTTTTCCTACTATATTTTCCGTTGAAATAATTTTGTCATTCATAGTATTAACAGCTGCTAAAGTTTCTTTTACTTTATCATCTTCCTTTATTTTTGGAGTGGTAAACTTTACAGCAGCAATTTTTGGAGCCGGTTGTTGCGTTTTCAACACTTTTGGCTTTTCGGGCTCTTTAATTTTGTCTTTCGGCATTTCAATCTGACGAATAACAATCCCCTTTCTTTCATTAACTACTGCAGTTTCAGAGTTTTTTGTTCCATTTATCTTGTTAAAAAAGATAAACGAAAGCAATAAAGCCAAACCAGCACCCAATGCTGCTAATAATCGGTTATTATAACCTTTCCTTAATGCATAAGCTCCGTAATCTTTATTTCGGTTCTCGAAAATGATATCGAGAAGATTAGCTTGCAGAATTTCATTGTTTGTCATGGTAGTGTGTTTGATAATAAGATGCCTTTTACTTCTAAAATCCATATTTGAATTGTTAAAGGCTTGATGTTGATTTTAAGAAAGTCTCCCACTATTGAACAATGAACCTTGCACAGGCCTTCTTATCTTTGCCACCATGAAAATTTTAATGGTTTGTCTCGGGAATATTTGTCGCAGCCCACTGGCAGAAGGTATATTACAGGAAAAGGCACTTAAAGCAGGCCTGAACTGGAAAGTTGACAGTGCAGGAACTAATGGGAATCATACCGGCGAGACGCCACACCCACTTTCACAAAAAGTAGCAAAGCTTAATGGAATTGATATCAGTCATCAAGTGGCAAGAAGATTTTCAGCCAATGATTTTGATACTTATGATAAAATATATGCACTGGCTGATGATGTTTTAGATGATATAAAAAGAATGTCAGGAAAGAAATTTGATGCAACCAAAGCAGATTTACTTTTAAATGAATTGTTTCCCGGTGAAAATCTGGATGTGCCGGATCCCTGGTATGGGCCGGAAAGAGGTTATCATGAAGTATATAAAATGATAGATAAAGTGTGTGAGGCAATTATTGAAAAATACCTGTCTGCTGGTCAGTCAGGCTCAATAGAAAATAATCAGTATTCAATGGTCGGTAGGTGACCTTATCTTTTTGAACTGTTTGACCAATTTGACTTATATGACCAAACCATCTTTACCACAGGGAACCAGGGATTTCGGACCGGAAGTTGTTCGCAAACGGAACTATATTCTGAATACTATCAGAAACATATTTGAGGTTTATGGGTTTCAGCCATTGGAAACACCTGCAATGGAAAACCTTGATAC
>JBARSW010000706.1:0-8232 GCA_049644925.1 Chitinophagaceae bacterium
GCAGCCACCACTCTTACATCCACCGTAATGTCTTTATCAGCTCCTACTCTTGTTATTTTACCTTCCTGTAATGCCCGCAATACTTTGGCTTGTGCACCAGCACTCATATCTCCAATCTCATCCAGGAAAAGAGTGCCTCCATTAGCAGATTCAAATTTTCCTATGCGTTGTTTTATGGCAGAAGTAAAAGAACCTTTTTCGTGGCCAAATAACTCACTTTCTATCAATTCGGTAGGAATAGCTGCACAATTAACTTCAATAATTGGTCCATTTGCCCGATTACTTTTTTCGTGTATCCACCTTGCCACCAATTCCTTACCTACACCATTATCACCTGTTATTAGAATACGGGCCTCCGTAGGAGCCACTTTCTCAATCGTATCTTTTATTTTTTTTATTGGAGCAGATTCTCCGATCATGTCCTGAACCTTACTCACTTTTCTCTTCAACACTTTTGTTTCCGTAACCAGGCTACTTTTGTCCATTGCATTTCGAATGGTTATCAATAGCCTGTTCAGGTCTGGCGGCTTTGAAATATAATCAAATGCACCCTTTTTAACAGCCTCAACAGCCGTTTCAATGTTTCCGTGCCCGGAAAT
This sequence comes from Chitinophagaceae bacterium, assembly GCA_049644925.1. Lineage (GTDB taxonomy): Bacteria > Bacteroidota > Bacteroidia > Chitinophagales > Chitinophagaceae > JJ008. The sequence continues at coordinate 600 of JBARSW010000706.1, forward strand.
CATAATAATTGGAACATCCGGATTAGACTCTACAGCTTTTTGTAAAAATTCTATCCCATCCAGTTTTGGCATTTTAATATCACAAAGAACCAGGTCGTATTTTTTATCCCTGAATTTCCTGAGTCCTTCTTCTCCATCAGAAGCTTCTTCAATTTTATACCCCTCAAAAGTCAGGATTTCCGTTAATGTTTTGCGGATTGATTTTTCATCGTCAATTATCAGTATTTCTGACATTTATAATTCATTTAGTTATATAAAAATAAATGATTTGAGTGAAGCGGACTCATTACACTGACAATATGTTTACAATCATCAGTAACTATCAGGAAAAAGGAGAAAAAATAATATAAAGCTGAAAAATATTTTTATAAGAAAGAAAATAAAAAATAGAGGCCGGGTAGAAACCCAGCCTCGTTTTAAAATCCAATATCCTATGAAAAACCGTTGTAAAGATGCGGTTTTAAATCTAAAACGTTGCATTTATATATAAATATTTTTTAAAAAAATAAAAATGCAAATAGCATAAAGCAAAAATGCTCCATAACGGAGCATTTATAACTATTAAAAATTTGCCTATTTATATTGGTACATTACTTCCTTTACCAATTTTACAGTTCTGGGAACATCAGGTAAAGCTGCAGCTACCAGGTTTGGTGCATAATGCAGCGGGGCATCAGCTGCTGTAATTCTTCGTATCGGGGCATCCAGATAATCGAATCCTTCTTTCTGTATACGATAAGTAATTTCTGAGGAAACAGAGGCAAAAGGCCATTGCTCTTCAATAATCACAAGCCGGTTTGTCTTTTTTACACTTTCAAGTATTGTCATCCAATCCAGTGGCCTGATAGTTCTGAGATCAATCACTTCAGCGCTTATTCCCTCTTTTTCTAATTCTGCAGCAGCGGAAAGTGCCACTTTCATCATTTTATTGAAAGAAACAATTGTTACATCCTTTCCCGCCTTTTTAATGTCCGCTTTACCCAGCTCAATATAATATTCTTCATCCGGGATATCTGATTTATCACCATACATCTGTTCACTTTCCATAAACATCACAGGGTCTTCTTCAAACCGGATTGCTTGCTTAAGTAATCCTTTGGCATCATATCCATTGCTTGGAGAAACTACTTTTATTCCCGGGATATTTGCATATAAAGCTTCAAAAGCTGTAGAGTGTTGCGCTCCCAACTGACCGGCAGAACCATTTCCTCCTCTAAATACAATAGGACATGATATTTGACCTCCGCTCATTGCCAACATCTTGGAAGCCGTATTTAAAATTTGATCTAAGGCCAATACAGCAAAATTCCATGTCATAAATTCTACAATTGGGCGAAGTCCATTTTGAGCAGAACCAACACCAATAGCTGTAAAACCAAGTTCTGATATTGGAGTGTCTATTACCCTTCTGGGGCCAAATTCTGCCAACATTCCCTGGCTTACTTTATATGCACCATTATACTCAGCTACTTCTTCACCCATAAGGTAAACTCTGTCGTCACGTCTCATTTCCTCACTCATCGCCTCCCGAAGGGCATCCCGAAATGCAATTGATCTTGCCATTGTAGTAATAACTTTTAAAAGTGGGGCAAATTTAAGCGACAAGCAGGATAAAACCTAAAAACAAAGCCTGCAACACAATGGTTGCAGGCTATAGCAAGGTTTAATGGAAACTCTTTAGTTAGATAAACAACCCTTGGCTAAACGAGTAACCAGGTCTTCCATTTCAGCATCTGCGATTTCAGCAGCATCACTGGAATTTGGGTACTTATTTTCAATCTTTTGCTGCATACATTCACAATAATTTTGTGCTGCACTACGCTGCATACCTTCTTTAACGGCAGAAGAAACACAACTAGTTACAAATTCATTTACATCTGAGGATGACCATCCGCCGGAAGAATAATTTTCATTTTTGTCTTTGTCTTCATTTTCTTCATCCCTGGAATAATTTGTATTCCTGTCTTTATCATTTTCTTCCTGGTCTTTGTTTTTGTCAGTGTTTCTGTAATCATCTCTATCCCGGGAACTTTCATTTTTCCCTTTATCATTTTTTGATTTATTATCGCAGGAAACAATAAGAAAAACGGCAAGCAATGGAATTAATACTTTTTTCATGTTTTATGGTTTTGGTTTTAGTGAAAATAATAACAACTGGAATACTTTTGAATCCCCCTTTTAGTGGATTTTACTCCATGCTCAAACAATATAACTATTAATCCGCCATTATCAAGAATTTTTTCCCTGCTGCATTCACCCGGTAGAATTTACCATCTTCTACTAATAATGCTTCTGAATGTCCTTTTTTATGATGTACATCCGTATTTAACAATTTGCCATCGTAAAGTACACTGATTGTATCGGCAATCACCGTATGGCCTGTAGCAATGTATTTAACACCATAATAAGAAAGAGTACTGTCAATCTGATTAATCGAAGCTTTTGGATTTCCAAGGTAATACCCACGATACCAGAATGGGCCTTGATCACTATATAACAACTCCACTTTAGCATCTTTGTAATTATAAGTAGTGTCGGCATAAAATGGCCTGACAAGTTTATTGATTTTCGGAACAGAGACGCTTAAATTATTTACCAGGGAAGAAATGCCGCCATGGGCAAAAAGAATATGATCAATCTTTTCAACAACATTCTTTGTTCTTAACCAACGGCCCAATTCTGAATTTTCATTGAATAGTGCCAGGTAGTTCATATTCAATAATCCGGCAGTTTGAAAATATTTGGTATGTACATACCTGAGATCCCCATTCATATTCATTATTTCATGATTGCCCAATACAAAATGAACATATCCACCAGCAGCTTTTGCTTTTTCCTCCAAAGAATAAATAAGCCAAAGAACTTCTGTAACCTGCTCTCCCCTGTCAAAAAAGTCGCCTGCCAGAACAAGATGACCATTACCAAATATCCAGTCAAATTTTTCATCAATTACTTTATTTACCTGAAGTAATTTTCTAAAGGCTCCGAAATTTCCTTCTATATCAGAGATGGCTAATAGTTTTTTAACTTTAGGAAATTCATTTTTTTCATTATGAAGTTCATCCTTCAACTTAATATTAAAGGCAATACCAGGATCATCTGTGCCTGAAGTTATTGTAGTATTGGCTTTTTGTGAGAGTAAAATACTATCAGTACGAACATATTTCCTCCCACCTTTTTCAAGAATATAATTCACCAATACATAATTGCCCTGATAAAAAACATATGGACCATCAAATTGGGTTTCATGACTATTTACTTTCTTGCTATGCTTCTCAGGCAAAAAGAATCCAGTAAAAATGAATGGCAATATTGTAAAGACAGCTTTAAACATCAATTTTATTTTGTTTATTCCTGGTAAGACATAAAAAAACAAATACAGGTTGCCTGAAATATTGATCATTAAGTAATTGGGAACCAACTATTTCACATTTCTAAAATGGATTTATTCAAAAAATCTCTAATAAAATGTACAAAACCCAAGTAGTAATGATCTGCAAAAAATCAAAAGACAAACATCTATGAAAATAATACTTTTCGAATAAACTTTTGTTGCAAGGGTTACCTTTTTAAGTATTTGGTATTAACCTTGTACTTTTCCAGGCAGAATTGTTGATTCTGCTTCTCAATGATTACTTTGCCATATACTATTCTCCTAACATTTTAAATTGAACTAATGGTACAAAAAACGTATTACAAGACTAAAGATTATTGCAAAGTAAAATTTTCTTTTTCTGTTGAAAATGCTGAAACTATTGAAATACTTGGCCTTAACTCAGACTGGAAGAATGCCATCATCATGAGCAAAAAGAAAGATGGGACTTTCAGTGCCGATGTTAATCTTCCAAAAGAAACCAGGCATGAATTTAAATACCTCGTTAATGATACAGAATGGGTAAATGAACCTGAAGCCGATAGTTTTGAACCCAATAACTATGGCGGGAGCAACAGTGTAATTACACTTTAATTCACCGATAATTTTAATAAGAACTGGATTCGACTGTAAATTTCGATCTCAGCTGATTATATAATTAAAAACAACCCGTAAGGAAATAATTCCATTACGGGTTGTTTCATTTTTTTAATTGAAGAAATATCTTCAGATAAAGTTCTTACTTTTTAGTTATTAAAGTGCTGTGTCAGAGAGTATGATACTACTTTATACTCATCATTTTTGCAAACGATCAGATAGCAGTTATTAATAGCTATAATATTCGGATTTGACATATGTTTCTCATCATAAGGTTTCATAATATCTTCTTCTGATACCACCTTACCTGTATCATCTATTTCTCTTTTAATTAACCGATAGCTGAAATGCCAGGGATTTAATTCCTCATCAGATTTATAAGTATCATTATAACCTTCAAATATTAATTCACTTGTATGAGTTGGATGAGCTTTAAGTTCATCCGTTATCTCTACAAAATGATTAATCTCCGGATCATCATGTACAATACCACTGTCCCATAGGGTTTCTCCATTCAGATAAATCACCAGCCTGTTATCTACGTTTTTAATATGCACCCAGTATTCATTTTTCATGTTGGCTATAATTAATTTTTGTTAATGAAAATCCCGACGAAAATAGAGAATATTATAATAAATAGGCCATGATAAAAATTAGCCCGAAACCTGATATAAATTAGCTGATTACAAATTTAGAATTTCATTATGCCACTAAATTCAGTTGTAGTAAGTCCTGAAGCGTTCGTTAGTGGATATGAAAATAAATTTTACCGTGGTTCTACTAATTATTTATTACCAAAATTAAAAATACCAGATATCATCTGGTGAAACTGACAACGATAAAATATCTCCAATTTTATACTTATTATTTACAGTTATTAGCTGAATTATTAAATCATCTATTGACACGGAAAGTAGATAATAATGACCCCGGAATTGAATATTCTTTACCATTCCACAAATTGGACTTGAACCAGGTTCTACAATCAAGAAATATTCAGGCCGGATGAATGCCATCTTTCCTGCTTTTATACCTGGTATTGATGAAAAAATACCGGACTCCTGAATAAAAAGCAAATTATACTCACCCAATAACCCTGCTGCATATTCATTAACCGGGGATCTATAAACCTGTTCTGGGTTTCCTTCCTGTATAATTTGTCCTTCCTTAATTACCAATAAAGAATCAGCCCAGGAAAGAATATCAGATGCATCATGAGAAACCAGCAAAACGGTGATTTTCAACTTTGCACTAATATCATTAATTACAGACTTTATAATTCGTTTATGCAATATATCAAGATTCGAAAAAGGCTCATCGAGTAATAATAATGAAGGGGAAGTTGTAAGTAGTTTTGCCAGTACTATACGCTGCCTTTCCCCTCCCGAAAGTTCGTTTGTTTTCCTTTTCAATAAATGCTGAATCCTGCAAATGGAATACAAAGTTTCTGCTTCATGTATTTCCATGAGGTTGGAACATTCAAGCTCATCTTCAACACGGTAATTATTCCGTAATTCAAAATGCTGGCTCAGGTAAGCTATTTGGGGATGTCCGGGTAATAATTTTTCCAATGGTCCCTGAACTTTTTTCCCTTCCAGCAAGATTTCTCCTCTATCAGGTTGAATCAATCCGGCAATTAGTTTTAGTAATGTAGTTTTCCCAGATCCTGTTTCACCGGTAATAGCAATTTTCTGGAATTTCTCCAGTTTAAAACTGATATCATTTATCTTATGTTCTCCATTTTCCGACTTAGTAAGTCCTGAAACCATCAATAAAGCCATACCCCGAAAATAAATAAATCAAACATATTTCTGGAGTAGAACTTTTTCATAACCTAAGAGTAACGAATACAAAAATTCTTGTTTATGTTTTTTAAAAAATAAAATGTTTTTAGTCATGCTTACATATGATTTATACCCGGATGTGATAAGTGTCACATAAGCCGGTTTTGACCAAAAGTAGTTTTGCCTGTTTTTATAAATTTTATAAAAATTATTCAAAACAAATGATTATGAAAAAAATATTTTCAACGTTAGTTATGGGGATACTTCCCTTGTTTTTGTTAGCACAGGCAGGTCATATTATGCAGGGAATCGGAGCAACCAATATGTCATTGGGTGGCGCCGCTACTGCTCAGCCTTTGGATATTAATGGTGCCCTTCAATGGAATCCGGCTGGTATCTCAGCTTTTAAAACAAAAGTTTTTTCTGCCAACGCAGGCCTATTCTTCTCATCCCCGGAATTATCTTCAACTTATGGAAGTATGAGTGGCGTATCTAAGGATGACCGGGGTGTTTCAATAATGCCGGCTCTTGCCATGGTTTGGGGTAAAAAAGATAGTAAACATACATTTGGAGTATCCGCATTTGGTATTAGTGGATTTGGAGTAACTTTTAATCAAAGCTCATCTAACCCGGTAAATATGCCGCAACCAAATGGTTTTGGCCAGATAAAATCTGATTATCAATTAATGCAGGTTGGTCTAACTTATGCATATAAAGTATCTGAACAGTTATCTATTGGTCTGGCACCAACTTTTAATTATTCAGCTTTGGAATTGGCACCTAATCCTATTGCTTCCCCAAACCCTTCCAAGGGCTATCCGGTAAGTGATAAGGCTTCTGCATTTGGATTTGGCGGTCAGGTTGGAGTGTTCTATAATTCGGGTAAAGGAATAAAATTGGGAGCTTCTTATAAAACAAAGCAATCTTTTGGAGACTTCGATTTTAAAAATACATACCTAGATGGTAGCGCTGCTCCCAATGCTAAATTCAAGATGAATTATCCTGCTATTTTTTCAGTTGGAATTGGATTTTCAAAAAATGACATTGATTTAGCAGTTGACTATCGTTTGGTAAATTATAAAAATACCGAGGGCTTTGAAGCAAAAGGCTGGACACCGACTGCTTCTGTAAAGGGTTTTGGATGGGAAAATATTTCTGTTGTTTCTGCCGGATTGCAATACAAAGGGGTTAAGCAATTCCCTTTAAGAATTGGATATACTTATAGTACAAATCCAATAACCAGCGAACTTGCGTTTTTCTCTACACCGGCAACTGCAATAATCAAGAATGCTTTCCAGTTTGGGTTTGGTTATGAGTTTACAAATCGCTTTACATTAAATGCAGTTTATCACCATGGTACAAGCAGTGGTTCAACAAGCGGACCTATTTTAAACCCTCAGATGATTTCTGGCTCAAATCCTTATGGTGCAGTACCAGGCAGTAGTGTATCCTACAAAATGTCCACAGATATGATAATGTTTGGTATTAATTACACTTTCTAATAACTATAGAAAACGAAATCCAATAATTTCCCACTGCAACCGGAATTGACTAATCAATGTCAGTTCCGGTTTTTTTTTAAAAATGTACACAAAAAAATCGCTGTTTTGAACTTTTACGAAGTCTACAATCTGATTGAGCGAAATATAACGCCTTCAACAGCTTTAATACCGTATCTTTACCCTGTTTGATGAATATATTTCGTATATATCAAGCCACTCCTACCCTGTATTTTCGTAAACAGTATTAAATTATTAAGACAGTTAATTATTATGGCAGAAACCTGGAACAAAAAAGAAAGAGAAAAGAAAAAGCAACAAAGCAAAAAAGAGAAAGCTGAAAGAAAACAGGAACGCAAAGACAACAGTAAAAGTGGAGG
>JBARSW010000707.1:0-3003 GCA_049644925.1 Chitinophagaceae bacterium
GTAGAAGTACCTGCTCTGATTGCCCTGGTAAATGTTGCTTTCTGGTTGCGCAATAAGTATTATCCTGTTTCCCCAACCCGTAAGACTTAACATTCCGGAAACATTGACTTCATAATTGCTTAACATGTCGGTAACATACCGGTAATTCCACAAGGCCACCTTTGCCCGAAATAACAGAATATGTACTTCAGGCTGCGATTAATGTTAAGTGTCTTTTTTGTAATGGCTTTTGTGGCAATGAATGGTCAATCACAGAAATTAACCGGCAAGGTCAATAATAGCAAAAACGAACCACTGGCAGGTGTTACCATTATTGTTTCAGGGTCAGCCGGGGGTGCAATAACAGATCTGGAAGGCAGGTTTTCCCTTAATCTTTCTGCAGGGAAAAAATATACTCTTGAGTTTACTACAGTTGGTTATGAAGCCAAAACAGTTACAGAAGTAGAAGTAATTGCCGGACAGTTTAATGAATTGAATATAACACTGGAAGTAAAAGAGAAAACAGGTGACAATGTTGTGATCAGTGCCAAAACCTCAACCGCCAGAAAAGAAACAGTGAATTCTGTAATCGCATTTCAAAAAAATACAAATACGGTTGCCTCGGTTATCTCAGCAGAAACGATCCGCCGTTCACCCGACAGAAATACCGGTGAAGTGCTGAAACGTACTCCCGGTGCAAGTATCCAGGAAGGGAAGTTTATCGTAGTCAGGGGATTGGCAGACAGGTACAACCAGGCAATGTTAAACGGTATTTTATTAACCAGTACAGAACCCGACCGTAAATCATTTTCATTTGATCTAATTCCCGCGGCAATGATTGATAATATTGTTATCAACAAAGCATTTGTACCAGAACTTCCTGGTGAGTGGGCTGGTGGATTGATACAGGTTAATACAAAAGATATTCCATCAAAAAATTTCTTCAATATTCAGGCAGGCACAAGTGTGAATTCGCAAACAGCGGGAAAAACTTTCTATAAAGACAAGGGGGGTAAATTAGACTGGCTGGGTATTGATGATGGAACCAGAGGGCTTCCGGAAGGTTATACAACAAAATATCAATTTGGGATATTAGATGCGGGTGCTGCAAATAAGGCACAAAAAACAACAATAGGCAAAGGAATGAGAAATGCATGGGTGGCAGAAACTTCCAATGTTCCCGTAAACATTTCGTTTCAGGCCAATGCTGGTTTTAGCAGCAAAGTTTTTGGCAAAACACTTGGTGGAAATTTTGGTGTTATTTATAACTCAACCAATCGTTATTTTAAAATTCTTAACAGGAGAAACATTATAAATGGTATACAACTTGAAACCATTGAAAATAATTTTAATGATGACAGGTATACAGAAGAAGTTACAGAAGGTGCACTGGGAAGTTTAACGTTGCAGTTGAATCCATCCAACAGAATTTCCGTTAAGTCAATTATTAATGTTAATTCAGTAAGCCAGGTTACTAACCGTACAGGAATAGACCGCAGCAGGGAAGATTCTTTATTAAAAGGAACCGAATTTCGTTTTAAGCAAAATACTTTTTTTACTTCACAACTTTCCGGAGAACATGGCCTTACTAAAAAACTGAAATTTAAATGGTATGGCGCTTTTAATATTCTCGACGGCTATGTTCCCGATCAGCGCAGACTTCTTTATTCCAGGAAAACAACACAGGATGCATTCAGTGCAGTAATTGCCAACTCACTTTCTCAGCAAAGCGGAAGCCGAATTTACCAGAGTCTGAGTGATTATATTTATACGGGCGGCGCAGATTTAACCTATAATTTTAATTGGTTTGATCAAAAGCAAACACTTAAAGGCGGCTATATGCTGCAGATAAAAGACAGGTTATTTGATGCTATACTATTCGCCAATTATTTACCAACTGATAATAATATTCTCCGGCAATTATCTCCTGACCAGATTTTTAATCCGGCCAACTTTGGTGATGGAGCAATTAACAGTACCAAATTTGCTTTTGATGCCATCATTGACAGAACCTACCGTTACATGGCAAATACGATCCTCAATGCCGGGTTTATACAAATGGATAACCAGTTTACTAAAAACTTAAGAGTGGTATGGGGCTTACGGGTTGAAAATTATGACCAGCTGATCGGAAGTGTAAAGACCTGGGATAAACGACATACTTATTCTAAAGTAACCGATTTTCTTCCTGGCATAAATGCTACGTTAAAACTGAATCAAAAAACCAACCTGCGTTTATCTGCATCACAAACAGTAATACGTCCTGAGTTGCGGGAACTGGCAGCACTCAATCTTTACGATTTTGAATTAAATGCTTCTGTACAGGGAAATCCGGAACTGGAGAGAACAAAAATCATCAATACAGATTTCAGGTATGAATTATATCCTCGGGCCGGAGAAGTAATTACGGTGGGTATATTTTACAAGCACTTTGATAAGCCAATTGAACAATTGCTGAATGAAGGAAGTGGTGGTGCCAGTACCTTCAAATTTGAAAATCCTGAATCTGCAATTTCTTATGGAACTGAAATAGAATTTCGTAAAAAACTTGATTTCGCAAAAGCATTAAAAAACTTTACCGTGCAGGCAAATGTTGCCTATATACAAAGCAAGGTAAAAGATCTGCGATTTGATGTGGATAGAACTTTACAAGGACAATCACCTTATGTATTAAACCTTGGTTTAATGTACGATCTGGAAAAAGCAGGTTTTAGCAGCACCCTTTTATTTAACCAGGTGGGAGAAAGAATTTATCTGGTAGGTGATAAAGCCGCAGGTGCTACCAGCCCTGATACATATGAAGCTCCACGGGCACAACTCGATTTTCAGCTGGCCAAAAAAGTGTTCAATAAAAAAGCCGAGATCAGGCTAAATATTTCAGACATATTGAATAAGACACAATATTTCTATCAAAATACAGGAGGGCTGAAAAATAGCTTTCAGATCAATACAGATGCTTATCGGTTTACCAGGCAGTTTGGAACTACCTATAGCATAACATTTAATTATTCATTGTAAAAAGTT
>JBARSW010000708.1:0-7347 GCA_049644925.1 Chitinophagaceae bacterium
GTATTATTTATGGGATTTGCTTCTACCATTGTTCCTTTTGCCTATGTAATTGCTGGTTTATGGACTAAAAACTATGGCGAGTGGACTAAACCTGCATTGCCCTGGGCATTATTTTCTGCCGCAGTACTGGGAGTTGGTATTATGATGGGCGGCATGTGGGCTTACGAATCGTTAACCTTTGGTGGCTATTGGGCATGGGATCCTGTTGAGAATGCATCATTAGTACCCTGGATGATTTTAATTTCCGGTATTCATACGTTACTGATTTATAAACATACCGGCCATTCCTTAAGAGCCACTCATTTGTTTTTTATTCTATCATTTGGCTTTATTTTATATTCCACTTTTCTTACACGCAGTGGCATATTAGGCGATGCATCCGTACATGCTTTTACTGACCTTGGAATGAACTGGCAATTACTTGCTTTCTTGCTAATATTTGTTTTACCCTCTCTACTATTCTTTTTTATCCGGTATAAAGAAATTCCAACAATACAAAAAGAAGAAAACGTTTCTTCAAGAGAATTTTGGATGTTCATCGGTTCTTTAATGTTTTTCCTTTCTGCAATTGTTATTATTGGTAAAACATCCCTTCCAGTATTTAATAAATTATTTAGCACAAAGCTGGCGGCCCCGGAAGACCCTGAGTTTACTTATAACAGCATTCAGATATATGTGGCCATCCTTGTGGCATTACTTACTGCCATCACACAATATTTCAAGTATAAAGAATCTTCCAGAAGTTACTTCTGGAAAAAAATGCTTACCCCGATAATTATTACTGGCATACTTGCAATTTTGTTTTTCCTTTTTGGTAAAATAAATTATATCCGGAAAGGACCAATTTTCTTAGGTTCAATCTGGTTGGCAGTTATTTGCAGTATCTATGCCATTGTTGCCAACGCTGCCTATATCTGGTTGGGCATTAAAGGAAAACTAAAATTGTCTGGTGGCTCCATTGCACATGTTGGTTTTGGAATGGTTCTGTTGGGCATTCTATTATCATCTGCTAATAAAGAAATACTTACTAACAATATTAATGGAATACCGGCACCATTGGGGGAAAATGAAAGCCCGGTGGAAAATCTGACATTGGTTGAAGGGGTGACTATGGATATGGGAAAATATAAACTCACATACCAGGGAGATTCGGCTCATCCGAAAAAACAACAATCTTATTATAAAATAAATTTCAAAAGTAAAGACGGAAAAGAAGATTTTACTTTAATCCCCAACTCATTTGTGAATTATAAAGGAAATGAAGGCTTAATGTCAAATCCGGCATCGAGGCATTATTGGGACCATGATGTATTCACCTATATCACTTCTATTTCCAATCCGGAAAAACAAACTGACACTATAACATTTAAGCCAGTCAGAATAAAGCAGGGTGATACACTATTTTATTCCAGGGGATTCATTGTTCTTCAGGAAGTAATAAAAAAAGACAGTGTTCCTGTTGAAATCTTTGGAAAAGATGGCTCTCTTTATGAAGCGCCTATGAAAGTTTTTGCAAAAACAGGATCAGTTTACTCCGTTACTTCAAGGTTGGCAATTGCAAAAGGAGAAAAACTTGCTTTGCCAGATACTATAACTGCAGAAAATCTGATACTTCAATTCCAAAATATAAACCCTGATAAAAGTATTGAACTGGGTGTAAAAGAATCGGATGCTTTAATGAAATATGTAACTATCAAAGCTTATAAATTCCCCTTTATACTTTTACTCTGGTTTGGAGTTGCTATAACCGCCATAGGTATCCTTATTAGCATGATAAGGCGAATGGGATTAACGGGCTCAGCTAAGATAACATCAGAAAAAAATGGCATTACTTAAACAGCATCCCGGGTAATTTAATTGTCTGAATATTAACCAGAAATATTTTTACTTTTATAGCCAGATGCATTTTATAACAGAAAATAGGAAAAAGTTTACCCTGCTGTTATGCTCAACACTATTTATCAGCAATTATTTAATTGCCCAGATAGACTTACCCCCTGTTGTTATAGATTCTAATGAATTAGCGCTGAGCCTGATGAAGGAACAAAGAAAAAAATGGGGACCCAATGATACGGTTATTGTACCGGCCATATTTTACCAGAATGAAATTGTAAATTATAAAGAGGAGTCCATGGTTTGGATATCCAAACTTCCTCCGGGTAAACTGGCAAAATTTATTGAGGAATGGAACAGGCTTCGAAATGCAGTTTATGTAACATACCCTTATGCCAGGATTGCAGGTGTCACCATTAATGCCATTAATGCCCAACTAGAGGGGGTTACAACAAAAATTGGAAGAAAAGCAATCATCAAATCGAGAGAAAAAGAACTTAAAGCAGAATTCACTGAACCACTTTCTAACCTTTCTGTTTACCAGGGAAAAGTCCTTATGAAACTTATAAACCGGCAAACTGGTAACAACTGCTATGAGATCATCAAAGAATTTAAGGGCGGGTTGAATGCAAGATTTTACCAGACAGTGGCCTGGTTTGTTGGTGGTAACCTAAGGCAAGAATGGGATACTAAGGCAAATAAAACAGACCGCCAAATTGAAAACTTTGTAAAAGAAATTGATGGTGCATGGTATGGCAATCCTTACCGTAGATAAACTCCAATAATAACGGGAAGAAAAACAACTATAACTCTCCTTTCAATCAAATACTTTTGTTGAAATAATTAATAACAAAAAATCCATCAGGGAACAGCGGTATGAAATTAGATATTTTAGCCATAGGCGTACATCCGGATGATGTGGAACTCGGTTGTTCCGGAACAATTCTCAATGAAATAAAAAGAGGTAAGAAAATTGGCATTGTTGACCTTACGCAGGGAGAATTGGGCACCAGGGGCAACATTGATACCCGCTATAATGAAGCTGCAACTGCATCAATGATTATGGGAATTGATGTTAGGGAGAATCTGAAGATGAGAGATGGCTTTTTTGAAAATGATGAGTCCAATAAAATCAAATTAATAACAGCTATCAGAAAATATCAACCAGAAATTGTACTGGCAAATGTTTTACATGATCGCCACCCCGACCATGGCCGGGCCGGTAAAATGACTGCCGATTGTTGTTTTTTGGCCGGTTTGGCAAAAATTGAAACTAAGGATGAATTTGGAATAACACAGCAAAGATGGAGGCCTTCATATGTACTCCATTACGTTCAGGATTGGTATCATGAACCTGACCTGTTAATTGACATTAGTGATGTTTTTGAACAAAGAATGAAAGCTATTGAAGCATATACTACTCAATTTAACATCGGAAATAATAGTGAAGACGGGCCTCAGACTTATATTTCGAACCCGGATTACCTGGAAAGTGTAATTGCCCGGGCCCGTATGTTTGGGAAACGTATTGGTGTAAAATATGCAGAAGGATTTATTAGTGAGAAAAAAATTGGGATTAAGAATCTGGATGCCTTAATACAAATTGAGACATAAATACCTGTTATTAAGCTATTTGCCAACATTACTTTCACAGTAATAACACTAAGTATAAACTGTTATAATTGTATTATTTTCTCTGCTAATTAAGACTTTAGAGTTAACTTTGCCAATTGAAATTTTAATAAGAATGACTAGCCCAAAATTCTCACATCCCTCTCAGAGTTTTCATACAGAACTGAAAAAAAGAATCAGTGACTACTTCAAAGAAAAAGGGAAAAATACAACCGGAAATTTTCAACTATACTTTAAAGCTATTGTGCTGGTAATCAGCTTTCTTTTCGTTTACATTCATCTTGTTTTCTTTACACCAATTGCCTGGTTAGCAATTGTTGAGTGTATTGTTTTAGGTGGTTTGACTGCTGCAATAGGCTTTAATATCATGCATGACGGATTACATGGAAGTTTTAGCAGAAAAAAATGGGTGAATGAAATGGCGGGATTATCTCTGAATTTTCTGGGTGCTAATAATTTTATGTGGCGTACAAAACACAATATTATACATCACACCTACACAAATATTGAAGGCATTGATGATGATATTGAGGCAAAACCTTTACTCCGGCTTTGTGAAACACAGAAATATTATAAAATTCACCGCTTCCAGCATTGGTATTTCTGGGCAGCTTATTCTTTGCTTTATATCTGGTGGATTCTTTTTACAGACTATAAAAAATATTTTCTAAAAAGAATTGGACCAACACCCCTTAGAAAAATGTCAGTACTGGAGCATATCTCATTTTGGGGATTTAAGATTTTTCATCTTTTCATTTTCGTTGCGGTTCCAATTTATATGGTTGGTTTTTCGAGCTGGTTGATAGGTTTTCTGGCGTATGGATTGTTTTCCGGTTTTATTTTGAGCATTGTTTTTCAACTTGCCCACACCGTAGAACAAACACAATTTCCGCATGCAAATGAATCAACAGGTAAAATGGAAGATGAATGGGCTATTCACCAATTGAAGACAACCGCTAATTTTGCCACCCGCAACAAATTTATTACCTGGTGGGTTGGAGGTTTGAATTTTCAGGTGGAACACCATCTTTTCCCCCGCATTTCACATATTCATTACCCTGAAATCAGTAAGATAATCAGAAAAGCATGTCAGGAGTTTGGTATTCCTTATATTGAGAATCCTACAATGAGAATTGCAGTGGCCTCCCATGTACATCATTTAAAGAATCTTAGTCATAAATAAATTTTTAGAAAAGAAATCAGAAAGAGTTGCCAGGCAACTCTTTTTTTTGTTGAAAACATTATCCACATAATTGCTGCATATTTTGTAACTAACATAATGCGCTATAACTTGCAAATCTTTAATAATCCCCATTCCCATGTCAGACCTTTTTAATTATGACCCCAATAGTTTAGGAAATCCCAACAATAATTTGTTTGGGCTCCCTACTAACGAAGAGAATGCCCGCCTGATAATTGTACCCGTACCTTGGGAAGTAACGGTAAGTTATGGTGCTGGAACTGCCAGGGCTCCGGAGTCAATTCTAAAAGCAAGTTTGCAAATAGACCTGTTTGACTCGGAAATGCCAGATGCCTGGAAATCTGGTTTCTATATGAGACCAGTAGATAAGAAAGTGTTGATGAAAAGTGATTATCTCCGTAAAGAAGCCGAATTATACATTGACTACATTTCAAAAGGAGAGTTAGTCTCTGCGAACCAGTTCATGTGCAAAACGTTGAAAGAAGTAAATGAAGGTGGTGCTTTTCTTAATAAATGGCTATACGAACAAACAAAAGTTCTCCTGGATAAAAATAAATTAGTTGCTGTGTTGGGAGGAGACCATAGTGCCGCTTTAGGATTTATGAAGGCAATAGGTGAAAAGCATGGAGATTTTGGTATTTTACAAATCGATGCACATTGCGACCTGCGTGAAGCATACCAGGGATTAAATTATTCACATGCCAGTATAATGTTTAATGCCCTGAGTGAAATACCCCAGCTAACAAACATCGTTCAGATTGGTGTTAGAGATTATTGCCATGCAGAATGGGATTATATAAAAAATAGCAATTACAAAGTAATAACCTACTTTGAAAAGGAGATTAAAAACCGCCAGTTTGAAGGTGAAACCTGGAAAAGTATTGGATCAGAAATAGTTAGTAAACTTCCTGAAAAAGTATATATCAGCTTTGATATTGACGGACTTGACAGAAAACTTTGTCCGCAAACCGGTACACCGGTACCTGGAGGATTTGAAGTAGAAGAAGTATCTTTTATTTTCAAAAAAATTCTGGAAAGCGGAAGAAAAATTATCGGATTTGATCTTTGCGAAGTAGGAGTTAGTGACACTGACTGGAATGCAAATGTAGGTGCAAGGGTATTGTTTAACCTGTGTAATTTGCTGGTAACCAGTAATAGCTGAAATGCAGAGTTTTGAATTATTATTAAAGAATGAAAAGTTAAAGCAATACAATCAGATTGCTTTTTTTATAATCCTGATAAACCTGCTGACATTCCTTTTTATTACCATCATCGTTACAAACAGTGAAATCAGAATCACTGCAATTATTGCTGCTTCGCTCCTGTTGCTTGCTTTAATTATTGAATCCATTTTTAAAGGAATAAGAAAAAATGAAGATTCCCCTTACAAGTTTATTGCAGAAAATATTATTGCTTTAACCTGGCTGCAAATCGGATACTGGTGGTTGGGTGCTATCTTTTTTATAATTGGATTACTTTATTTTGAATCAAAAAGTAAACATATTGTCAGTGTGTTGAAGAAGGAAATCATATACCCTTCTTTTCCTAAAAAGAAAATACAATGGGCTGAACTGAACAACATAATGTTGAAAGACGGGATACTCACCATAGACTTTAAGAATAACAAACTAATCCAGCAAATGATTGATGAAAACAGTTCAATCAATCAGCAGGAATTTAACGACTTTTGCAAACAGCAATTGAAAAAATGAATTTACTTCAATCCCCATACCTGCTTTACTCAGATGGTAAAGGAAATATTTTTGAAGATACTTCCCTATTTGTAACAGGACGTACGGGTTGGGATGCAGTACCAGTACCCGAAAATGAATGGATAGAATTACCAGACGGAGGTTCTTTGTATGAATTACCCGGCAGAAAAGGAATTGGGATTGATGTTGAAACCGGTGATATGAGACTCTGTGAAAAAGGCTGGGCCGTTGCAGCTTTTATTCCACCAGCTCATACTGGCTTATACCTTGCTGCATTCGAAACAGCACCAGAGGCACCCACTCTTCCTTTATTTTGCTATACTGCTGCCGGTTGGTATGACAATAAATTTTTTGTTCCTGCAGTTAGAATTGAACAAGACATACGTCAGGAATGCAGTGGTTATGATAAGAAACTAATTGATGCCGGCACTGAAAATTTATTAAAAGCCTACCCACACAACAGGCTGGTAAAACACCTGATGGAAAATTGTTGCCAGACTTACAACTGTCCAGCCGCCAGAAATCTTGCATTAGGCAGGTGGGAATGCCCCGTTCCGGCATCACCGGCATGTAATGCTAATTGTGTAGGATGCATTTCTTTACAACCAGATGAAGAAGCAATTGTTTCCACTCAGGACAGACTTAATTTTAAACCAACTCCGGAAGAAATAGTTGAATTTACAGTGCCTCATTTAGAAACAGCACCCTATCCTATTATCAGCTTTGGTCAGGGTTGTGAAGGCGAACCATTATTGATGTGGGAAACAATAAGAGATGCCATTATTGAAATAAGAAAGCATACCAAAAAAGGAAGCATTAATATCAATACAAATGGGTCAGACCCTGTTGCAGTAAGAAAACTCTGTGAAGCCGGGTTAGATTCTATCCGGGTAAGCACAAACTCTGCAAGGCAGGAAATTTATATGCCCTATTACCGACCCAACAATTATGAGTTTGAAGATATTATTG
>JBARSW010000709.1:0-1911 GCA_049644925.1 Chitinophagaceae bacterium
GCAAAACAAATTTTCCTTGGCGATGGGAATAAAGAATGGGATGGAATTCTGGATGCCAATCCCCTCCCTAACAGCATTAATTTTAAGGTGAAGCAGAGTTATATGAATGCTGATTCGCTGGCTTCCATACAGGCTGATCTGCAAAAACAGACTTATGTAAGTGAAGTGGCTTATCCCAAGGCACTTGTTGACAACCTGAATAAAAATGTACGTCGCATCAGTATTATACTACTGGCTATTGCATTATTGCTGGCCCTTGTGGTTATTGTATTGATTGATAATACAATTCGCCTGGCCATGTTCAGCAACCGTTTTCTGATAAAAACCATGCAAATGGTTGGAGCCACCCGGTGGTTTATTGCCAAACCATTAAATATCAGGGCCATAATTAATGGTGCCATTAGCGGTGTAATTGCCGTTGTGGCAGTAATGATTGTGATTCTTATTGCCGAGCAGGTGTTACCAGAGTTAAAAGCTATTCATGACAACACAACTCTTGTACTGCTTTTCATCGGCCTCATCATCCTGGGGATTTGCATCACTCTTTTCAGCACCCACCGGAGTGTAATTAAATACCTGAGGATGAAGCTGGATGATTTGTATTGATGAATGTTCATGGTTCATGGCTGATAGTTAATAGTAAACAGCCTCAAATCAACGATTAACCATGAACTATGAACTATGAACTTTTCATTATATTGCACAACCAAATTTTACAAAAATGAGTAACGAAAAAGGAACTCCGACTATTTTTAATAAAGACAATTATATATGGATGCTGGCTGGCCTCATTTTAATGGCCATTGGAATGTTCCTGATGGCAGGCGGAAAAAGTAATTCAGTTCCAGGCGTTTTTGACAAAGATGCTGTTTACAGCACCACCCGTATTACCATTGCTCCTATTCTGATCCTGGCAGGACTAATAGTTGAAATATTCGCCATTTTTAAAAAACCAAAAGAAACAACCGCATAAACTTCGGTTTGAATTTATAAATACCTTCGGCGATACATTACAAGTGTCGCCTTTTTTATGAAGTTAATCTGATAATAATCATGAATATCATTGAAGCAATCATCATTGCCATTGTTGAAGGTCTTACCGAGTTTTTACCTATTTCATCTACGGGGCATATGATCATTGCGGAGAAGCTGCTCGGAGTTCCGCAAAATGATTTTACCAAACTTTTTACCGTGGGCATACAGTTAGGAGCTATTCTGGCTGTGGTTGTTTTATATTGGAAAAAATTTATAGCCCCTTTGAAAACAGGCAAATGGAATTTTTACCTGAAGCTTTTGGTGGCCGTAACTCCTGCCCTATTGCTTGGTTTCATTTTTTCCGAAAAAATTGATTCACTCCTGGAAAGTTCCCTCACTGTTGCCATTACCATGATTGCCGGAGGCGTTATCCTGCTTTTTATAGACAACGTATTTAAAAAACCAACTATAACAACCGATGAAAATATTAGTTACCCCGGTGCTTTTATTATTGGTCTCTGGCAATGTGTGGCCATGATACCCGGTGTAAGTCGCAGTGCTGCCAGTATTATTGGTGGTATGCAGCAAAAACTGACAAGGAAACTGGCTGCTGAATTTTCTTTTTTCCTGGCAGTTCCCACTATGGCTGCTGCAACAGGCTATAAATTGCTGAAAGGATATAAAACAATTTCAACCGAAGACATCAAACTTTTTGCCATTGGTAACCTTGTGGCGTTTGTTGTAGCGATGCTGGCGATAAAGTTTTTTATTGGCTTTCTGCAAAAACATGGGTTTAAACTTTTTGGTTACTACCGGATAATTGGAGGAGTTTTGCTGCTGGCTTTAATCGCATCCGGTTATATTAAATAAAATACTTTAAACGGGTGTTGTCTGCAATCATTTTTTTATTTACCTATGCCAATTAATCATTAACAA
>JBARSW010000710.1:0-1568 GCA_049644925.1 Chitinophagaceae bacterium
CATCATAATAACCACCTGGCATTGCCCCTACTCTTCTTGAATAAAAAAGTTTAGCCTTATTGAATATTTCCGTGCCTTCTGTAAAAAATTGCCGGTTTTCCTGGAACTGTACTTCGTAGGGTGTAAGGTTATTCACTACGTTATCAGATATTACCTGCCCGAAATCCGGGATAAGTGTCGCATCAAGCGTAAAACTTTCGTTGATGCCATATTTAACATCCATTCCCCCATTTCTAAGCCATTCATTCAGGTAAGTATTACCAACAGGAGTAGTTCTGTAACCAGTAGTAACATAAGGGGAAAAACTAAGCCGGAGGGGTGGAATGATATTTTGCAAATTGGTAAATCCGCCAAACTGATTGACAAAACCATTGACCTTCGGATTTACAGGACTCCAGAAATTCGATTCATTATTACGACGCATGAAGCGGAGCAATTGAAGTCCCCAGTCCTGAACATCTTTTTTTGCAAAGCGAAGAGAAATATAAGGAATACGCATTTCAACTGTCCACCCATCCGATTGCATAGTCACCTTACTTTCCCATACAGCATCCCAGGTTTTATCACCATAACTGCCAAAATCACCGGAATAGCTGGGGGTAAGCCTTGCATCTGTTTGCACATTTGCAGTAGTTACGAGGAACTGAAACCCGTTTTGCTTATCATTATAAGTATCAAAGAAGATAGAAAAATAATCAACATCCGTCTGTTGTTCCCCATCACGGGCTGTAAACTGTTTCCTGATCAAAGCAGGATCATCATATAGGTACGCACCGACATAAATAGCAGTATTGTCATAAACAATCCTAACCTCCGTTTTTTGGGAGCAGGGCAATCCAAAAGTTGGTGAATTTTGGATAAAATCACCCAAAACCGGGGCATTGGCCCACACCCCGTCATCCAATACACCGTCAATTTTTGGCGCCTGGGTTACTTTTACCGCCGCTGTTGTTTTAACCTGCGAAAATGATTGAAAACAAAGGAGTAAAAAGGGTATGCAGATATAGTTTTTAAGCCTCATTCAGCTGGTTGCCATCTACAAATATAATAGACAAAATGCAAGGATAAAAGGCTGCCGCAGAAAAACGCAAAAAAAGCTATCCCTCTATAGTAAAATGACTAATTCATCCTCTTTTTCAATGAAGTTACCTGCTGTTGCAGATCGGACACGACATTGGCCAACTGGGCCATATCCCAGCGATTTTGGGTATTTGCCCTGGAAATAACAACCTGGGCTTGCCACATTTCCAGTACTTCCTCTGCATTCACCGTGTAGGGATGAAAGGAAGGATTATCACTGACAAGTGTCAATTTATTCTTTAAACGACCATTTTTCTGCACCCTTTTATAAACAATTCCTTCGTTGCGGGAAATAACAATACAAGCGGCATTATTCTTCACTTCATCCAGGTTGTCCACTTTCTCCCCAACTATTACCGAGCCACTGGGGGTTGGTAGCATAGAGTCGCCGATGATCTCAAATGCCCGGTAATTACCGCCTGTAAGCATTGGCAGGGTAAAGGTATTCAACTCGTCTATGAACTCGGGATCAGCATAGCCAGCTAAGT
>JBARSW010000711.1:0-3704 GCA_049644925.1 Chitinophagaceae bacterium
CGGGGAGAATAATTCTTACAACAATTGGCACATTGCAGACAGTCTATTTTACCAAACGCTTCTTCATTCAGGTCAGGCAATTGCCTCAGAACCTTGTTCTTGTTAGCCCGGTTTAAAAATTTCTTGTACTCTTTTTGACGTTCCCCTGATTTCTTTTCCCAATTAATTAATATATCCTTAGACATACTGCAAGATACAATATGTCATAAAAGTCAAAATTTAAACTTAGTTTTTTGTTTAACACATTTTACACCATTTCTTATCCACCAAGTTCAACAACACCCATTTTTCTGAAAGTCAGCCCGTAACTTCGCAGCGCTAAAAAGTCAGGCGGTCTAAAGATCAGGTTTCAGACTCCCGGGCTTCTATATTTGACTAATTTGACAAACTTGAATTATGCCCCTCTTCGAAAAACAAGCTAACGAATTTATTCAACGCCATATCGGGCCCAACGAAGCAGATACAAATACTATGCTTAAAACGATTGGCGAAAACAGCTTAGCCTCTCTGATAGACAAAACAGTTCCTGTTGGAATTCGGATGCAGAAATTACCTGATATTCCCGGGGCGATGAGTGAATATGAATACCTGAAACACATCAAAGAGATTTCTTTAAAAAATAAAGTTTTTACCAATTTTATTGGCCAGGGTTATTATGATACCATAACACCTTCAGTTATTCTCCGGAATATTTTTGAAAACCCGGGATGGTACACTCAATATACCCCATACCAGGCAGAAATTTCACAGGGAAGACTGGAAAGTCTGCTTAATTTCCAAACAATGGTAAGTGATCTGACTGGCTTACCCATTGCGAATGCCTCGCTGCTGGATGAAGCCACAGCAGCAGCAGAAGCAATGACAATGTTCTTTAATTTACTTAACAAACAAGACCATACAGAAAGGCCGAAATTCTTTGTTGACAACGAAATCTTTCCACAAACAAAAGATGTTTTACATACCAGGGCAATACCGGTAGGCATTGAAATTGCAGAAGGAGATTATAAAAAAGCAATTATTGACACTACCTATTTTGGTGCAATAGTTCAGTATCCAAATGATAAAGGTTCTATAGAAGATTACCGTGATTTTATAAGCACTGTTCATGCCGCAGGCGGATTTGTTGTTATGGCCACAGATCTTCTGGCTTTGACATTACTTACACCTCCTGGTGAACTTGGTGCTGACGTAGCTGTAGGTTCTGCACAACGTTTTGGTGTGCCGTTGGGTTATGGTGGACCACACGCCGCCTTCTTTTCAGCAAAAGATGATTTTAAAAGAAGTATTCCCGGTCGTATCATTGGTATTAGTATTGATGCAATGGGCAATAGGTCATTAAGAATGGCATTACAGACGAGAGAACAACACATTAAAAGAGAAAAAGCGACATCAAATATTTGTACTGCCCAGGCATTGCTGGCAAATATGGCTGCTATGTATGCCATATACCATGGGCCCGAAGGCTTGAAAAATATCGCAAAAAGAGTTGCCCTGTTAACCCAAACTTTAGCAGATGCATTAGAAGAAAAAGGCTTTGAGTTAATAACAGAAAATTATTTTGATACCATTGTTGTGAAAGTAAATGACGTAACAACAATAAGAACGCAGGCTGAAAAGCAATTTCTCAATCTTCGTTACATCAATAATAATCTTATAGGAATATCGCTGGATGAGACTACACAAGTAGATGACTTATACAAACTAATCAGTTGTTTTGAAAAGGATAATGATACAGTTGGATTTGAAATGCAATTGGATGAAGAATTTTACGAAATGCCATCCGGTCTTTCAAGAACCAGTCACTTTCTTATGCATCCGGTCTTTAATTCTCACCATAGCGAAAGTCAGATGATGCGATACATCAAGCAACTGGAGAACAAAGACCTTTCGTTAAATACTTCCATGATTTCTTTAGGAAGCTGTACAATGAAACTTAATGCAGCCAGTGAGATGATGCCCTTAAGCTGGTCTCATTGGAGTAATATGCATCCATTTGTTCCTGCAGACCAGGCAGAAGGATATAAGTTTATTATTGATGAACTGGGAACTTATCTCTGTAAAATTACAGGATTTGATGCCTGCAGCCTGCAACCCAACAGTGGGGCACAAGGAGAATACGCAGGACTTCTAACAATTAAAAATTATCATGAAGCGAATAGCGAACATCACCGGAAAGTGATGTTAATTCCTATTTCTGCACATGGAACCAACCCTGCCTCAGCTGTAATGGCAGGCATGAAAGTAGTAGTAGTAAAAGCATTGGAAAATGGTTACATAGATGTGGAAGACCTGAAAGCCAAAGCCAATCAATACAGTAATGAACTTGCAGGCATTATGATTACTTACCCAAGTACATATGGTGTATACGAAGAAACGGTAAAAGAAATTACCGACATCATTCATCAACATGGAGGGCAAGTATATATGGATGGCGCAAACATGAATGCCCAGGTAGGATTAACAGCACCCGGATTGATAGGGGCCGATGTATGCCATCTCAATTTGCATAAAACTTTTGCCATACCACATGGAGGCGGTGGCCCGGGAATGGGACCGATTTGCGTTAAGAATCATCTTGCCAAACATCTGCCGGGGCATGTCCTTAATGGGAGCAGCCATGCGGTTTCTGCTGCACCATACAGTTCTGCTTCCATATTACTGATAAGTTATGGATATATCAGAATGTTGGGAAATAAAGGAATAAAAGTTGCCACTGAATATGCCATATTAAATGCTAATTATATGCGGGCAAGATTAGAAGGAGCTTATGACATTTTGTACCTGGGAACAAACGGTACCTGTGCCCATGAGTTTATTGTTGATTTAAGGCCATTCAAAAAATCAGCAGAAATAGAAGCAGAAGATGTAGCAAAGAGACTGATAGATTATGGGTTCCATGCTCCTACAATGAGCTTTCCTGTACCCGGAACAATTATGATAGAACCTACAGAAAGCGAAGACAAAGCTGAATTGGATCGTTTTTGTGATGCATTACTATCTATCCGTCAGGAAATAAAAGCAATTGAAGATGGCCTAATTGATAAAAAAGATAATGCATTAAAAAATGCACCGCATACGCAGTTTGTTATTACAGCAAATGAATGGAATCATACTTATTCAAGACAAACCGCTGCCTTCCCTTTGCCGTATGTAACATTAAATAAATTCTGGCCATCAGTTGCAAGAGTGAATAATACATATGGCGACAGAAATCTTATTTGTACCTGTGAGCCCATAGAATCATACATGGAGGCCGAAGCATAATTTCGATCCGAAAGTTAATAAAACAGGCTGCCACGAAAACGGGCAGCCTGTTTCATACAATTAAACTCACAAATTAATTTCTTCTTCTGGTACCACTATTTCCACTATTCCCTCTGTTGCCATTATTTTGCTGTTGACTCCTGTTTTCATTTCTATCAAACTGACGGGTATTTTCTTGTCTTCGTGGTTCTACCTGTGTTGCTGGCTGACGTTGTTGTCTGTCATTTCCATTATTTCTTACTGTAGGTTGACGAACAGGTTGATTGCCATTAGAATTTTCATTACTACGTCGTTCAATTCTCCTGTTATTATCAACAGGTTGAGGTGTTCTTTCAGTCCTTTGATCAGGCCGGTTTATCCTTCTTGAATCCGGCTGCCCATTAGATCTGTTGTCGTTATTTGGCTGTTCAACTCTTTGGCGAACAGGGGGAGTATTGTTG
>JBARSW010000712.1:0-13412 GCA_049644925.1 Chitinophagaceae bacterium
AGTTTGTTTCCTACCCGGATCTTTCTTGCGGGATCAACAATTACATCCCAAAGGCGGTTTGGTTTGTTCAATTCCCGGAGAAGAAAAACTTCAATCTTTGCACCGGTTTTTTCTTTTCGGCCATACATGCGGGCAGGAAAAACTTTGGTATTGTTTACGACAAATACATCCTTATCGTCAAAATATTCCAGGATGTCCCGAAAATGTTTGTTTTCGATATTACCGGTATGACGGTTTACCACCATCATTCTTGAATCTTCACGTCTTTTTGTAGGATTTTGGGCTATCAGGTTTAACGGAAGATCGAATCTGAATTGAGAGAGCTTCATGAGTATTTTGAGGTTTGTTATCTAAAAGTCTCCTAACACAAACCGGGCAGAATGCCGGAAATAGAGCTGGCTATACAATATTAATTTTATAAGCCAGACCGGCCTTACGGCGCCGGGCTTGGTCTGAATGACTGCTTTAAAAGCCTGCAAATGTACGTCATTCAGCGCCAAAAAACCATTTTAATTTTTTAAGGCTGAATCGTTGGTTTTGTATGATAATGTATCATCATTCAAATAATGTTGAGAAAGCTTTTTGTTTTTATCAGGGGATTGCCAAATCATTGGTTTTCAAAATAAATTTATGCTTTCGTTGAAGTCCTGCATCTTATTTTTGTTTACCTAAAACATCATTAAACCTGTATGAAAAGATCAGTACTTTTATTTATTTGCACAGCTTTTTTCTTAAATAATGTTGCCCATTCACAGGTGGTGGGCAGCAAATATCCGAGTATTTTATGGGAGATTACGGGAAAAGGATCTCAAAAGCCATCATACCTGATTGGAACTATGCATGTAAGCAGTAAGCTGGCATTTAACCTCCCCGATTCATTCTACAAAGCAATCAGAAATTCGCAGGTGGTGGCATTAGAGACAAACCCGGAAACCTGGCAGGAGGATATGAGCAAGTACGATATTGATGAAGGCACTTATGCTGGCATGGCTGAAGATAAAAACTCCGGCATGCCTGATGAGTATTTCACCATAAATACATTGAAATTCTACCGATATAATACTAAAGTTGAAAAATCGCTTAGCAGTAGTCCTTCCACAATAAATAACCTGCTTTACAGATCATATGGGAATGAATTAAGTGATTTTGAGGAAGACACTTACCTGGATATGTATATTTTTCAGTGTGGTAAAAAGTGTGGTAAAAAAGTAACAGGTGTTGAAAATTATGGAGAGAGTATGAGATTGATGGAAGAGGCATATAAAGATGCAGCAAATGAGAAAAATAAAAAGGACCGGAGTTATGGCGATGTTGACGAGGATTATTCAGCAGACAAACTACAGGAAGCTTACAGAAAAGGGAATCTGGACCTTCTGGATTCTATCAATAAATACAATAGTTTTTCTGCAGCATTTGATGAAAAATTTTTGTACAGGAGAAATGAAATCCAGGCTAACTCAATTGATTCAATAATTAAATCTGGCTCCATCTTATTTGTAGGAGTAGGGGCGGCTCATTTACCCGGTGACAGGGGTGTAATTGAAATGCTGAGAAAAAAAGGGTATAAGCTTCGCCCTGTAAAAATGGGAGAGAGGGCAAGCCGTCAAAAAGATATTATAGACAAGTTACGGGTGCCCGTTACTTTCAAAACAGAAATTGCAGAGGATGGTTTATTTAAAGTTGATATTCCCGGGAAGTTTTACAAATTCGGCGACAATGCTGCATTAGATCAGAAGCAATATGCAGATATGGCGAATGGCAGCTATTATATGGTTACAAGGATAATGACAAATGCCTGGATGTGGAATCATACAGAAGCTGATGTAAGTAAAACACTTGACAGTTTGCTTTATGAAAATGTTCCCGGAAAGATCATTTCAAAAATACCATTGGAAAAAAATGGTTTTAAGGGATTTGATATCATGAACAGAACCCGGCGTGGTGATCTTCAGCGGTATAATGTTTTCATTACACCATTTGAGATTATTTTCTTTAAAATGAGTGGTAATGGAGATTATGTTAAGAATGGGGAGGAAGCAAAAAAATATTTTGGCAGCATACGCTTCAGCGAATATAAAAGTAGTACAGCAGCCGGTTCATTAAACCCGAAAAAATATTCGCCTGCTTACGGAGGGTTTGCTGTTGAATTTCCTCATGAACCGTATAGAGGAAATGATGGCAGTTGGATATACGATGCAGTAGATAAGCAGCAGCAGATTCAATACCGGGTAATCAGGACAGATATCAACAACTTTAGTTTTGTTGAAGAGGATACCTTCGACCTTGGACTGATGGAGGAAAGTTTCAGGGCATCAGAATTTATTGATTCACCTTTGGTTCGGATGCAAACTGTATATAATGGATATCCTGCGCTGGATTGTAAATACAGCGATAAGTCAGGCGCTGTTTTTCTTGCCCGTTTTATCATCCAGGGGCCTCATTATTATACGTTAGTGGCTCATGGAAAGCAGGAAGTACCCGCCATGAGAAATTTTATAAATTCTTTTGAAATTATGCCATTTGAGTATGGACGGGAAACATTGCAAAAGGATACTGCACTTAAATATTCTGTTTCAACTCCCTTTTTCCCGGAAGAGAAAAAAATAAAATTGAGTTTACCACAGTATAGCAATTATGGTGGAGATGATTACGGAGCAGATGATGAAACTGATTCGGATTTAACAGAAGAGGGCTTTGTAAGAAATAAAGTTATTGTAAACGATACAACAGGGGAGAAAATCTATATTATTTATAGCAGGGCATCTAAGTATTTTTATTCAAAAGACAGTTCGGCCATATTTAGTGAGAAAAATGTTTCCTATATGGGAGATACAACATGGATTGTCAGATTTAAAAAGAAAACTTTTTTGCCGGGAAACTGGCGGGTGGTTGAAACAGTTATCACAGACACCGGAAGCAGCCGCTCTCTCTGGAATAAAACATTTTATAAAGATGGAGTCGGATACTCCTTAATGACCCAATCTGATACACTTAGTAAGCAAAGTTATTTTGTCAGTAAGTTTTTTGAAACGTTTTTACCAGCGGATTCATTAAAAGGGTTGAATCCTTTTCAGAAAAAGTCAGTAGTGTTTTTTAATGATTTCAATAGTAAGGACAGTGTGTTGCATAAAAGGGCTGTTAGGAATATTGAAAAAATTGAACTTAATGAGTCAGATTTTCCTCAGCTTAAGCTGGCTATTTCATCACTTAATTGGAAGGAGAAAAATTATCTTAAAACCAAAGTAGCCTTGATTGATAAACTGGGTGAAATGAGTACCAACTTATCTGCCGATTATCTGAGAGAGCTATATTATTTACTTGACGATACAGTACAGGTTCAATACCCGGTACTTGAAAATTTATTGCAGCAAAAAACAAGTTATGCTTATAATGTTTTCCGGAATATTATTAAAAATGAACCACCTGTTCTTGAGTTAACGGAAGGTGAGTCGTCCATTTATGATTATGATCCTTCGGAAATTGATTTTATACCAGGTAAAATAAAAAGATTTGATAATGGAAAATTTCTGGATGAGCTATCCGATACTTTGCAGCTTACAAAAGGGATATTGCCCGATTTGCTGCCGCTACTGAACCTGGAAGATTACAAAAAAAGTATGATGAGCTTGCTGGGTAAATTGGTGGATAGTAATTTTATAGCTCCCGGTGATTACGAAATGTATTTTAATAAGTTTTTGATTGAGGCAAAACAAGAGTTGAAGAAACAATCTATTGCTGAGAAAAAAAAGGCCATTGAAATGGCAGAACTTAAAAAGACAGACAAACAATTATTTTCTATTTATAAATATGGGGATGAAAAAGGGGAAGGGAACAACAGCCTGAGTTTGTATGCAAAAGTATTATTGCCTTTTTGGGAATCAAATTCTTCAGTGGAGCCATTGATTCATCAAATGCTGAAATCAAATGACAGGCGGCTTAAGTATAATACTATGATGCTCCTGCTTCGAAAAGGAAAACCTGTTCCCGATTCTTTGTTAACATACTTTGCTGCTTTTGATGATTACAGGTTTGAACTGTATAGTGATCTGATAAAAATCGGAAAGAAAGAAAAATTTCCTGAAAAATTTAATAATCATATTGATCTGGGACGCAGTTCATTGCTTGATAAGAAAACATATGATAAACCGGATACACTTGTTTATTTAACTAAGTTAAAAGCAGCATATAAGGGGAAGACTGGATTGATATATTTCTTTAAATACAAGGAGAAAAAAGATGATCTGAACTGGAAGCTGGCAACCGTGGGATTGGTACCTGAGAATCCGGCGGAATTTGAATTTGAGGACACCATTGGAATTGCTGTATCTGCACAGGCATACAGGATATTTAATTTTTCAAAATTTAACAGGTACAACTTTACACAGTTTACTGATTCAAAGCTTAAAGAAAATGAAGCTTTGGACTTGCAGTTAGGCAAGGAATTAAAAAAGGTGTTATATGCCGGAAGGAAAAGTGCAAGAAATTTTTATGAAAGGAATAGAAATGAATATGACGGGGATTCCGACTATATCGATTAATAATTAATGGACTAATTATTCCAAAATTCCTTTGGGGATTGATGCAATCAGATTTTTTGTGTACTCGGTTTTGGGATTGTAATATATTTCATCGGCATGGCCGCTTTCCTGAATAATGCCCTGATTCATTACCATGATCCGGTCGCTGATATACCTGACAACAGACAGGTCATGAGAAATAAAGACAATAGTGAATCCGAATTCTTTTTTCAGGTCGTTAAGCAGGTTTAAAACCTGTGCTTGTACACTTACATCCAAAGCCGAAACAGATTCATCGCAAACGATAAAAGACGGATTTAAAGCCAAGGCCCTGGCAATTACTATTCGTTGTCGTTGCCCCCCGCTGAATTCATGCGGATAGCGGTTAAAATGTTCAGCCTTCAGATTAACTTTTTCCAGGAGTTCAATTACTTTGTCTTTTCGTTCTTTTTCTGAAGGTAATAAGTGATGAACTTTCAAGGGTTCTGTTATTGCTGAACCAATTGTTAAGCGGGGATTTAAAGAAGAGTAGGGATCCTGAAAAACAATCTGTATTTCTTTGCGTAGTGGTTTTATTTCATCTCTTTTCTTTGACGTGAGTTCAGTGCCTTTGTAAAATATTTTTCCGTTTGTAGGTTCTATTAAACGGAGCATTGCTCTGCCCAATGTAGTTTTTCCACATCCACTCTCTCCAACAAGACCCAGTGTTTCTCCTTTGTAAACATCAAAACTTACATTATCAACAGCTTTGGTATACTCAAGTGCTTTGCCAAATATTGTTTTTTTTGTTGGAAACCAAACTGAAAGATTTTGCGTTGTAAGGAGGACTTCATTTTGGATATGGTAATCCCGATAACTATTGAGAGGTAAATTAGCGAATTTGTTTTCATCATTTAATGTTCCTTGTTCTTCATTCGTTATTCTTTCTTCAAGAAAATCTGAAACCACCGGCAATCTCTTTCCTCTTTCATGATTCACGGGTCTGCATGCAAGTAATGCCCTTGTGTAAGGATGTTGCGGATGAGTAAAAATTTCTTTTACTGTATTTTGCTCCACAATTTCACCTTTATACATTACAACGGCACGGTCAGCAATTTCAGCCACCACACCAAGGTCATGAGTGATAAAAATAACACCCATGTTGGATTGTCTTTGTAATTCTTTAATAAGCTGAAGAATTGTTTTCTGTACAGTTACATCAAGTGCAGTGGTAGGTTCGTCGCAAATAAGAATGGAGGGTTCGCAACACATTGCCATTGCAATCATTACCCGTTGTTTTTGTCCACCGCTAAGTTGGTGTGGGTACCGGTTGAAAACGCTAGCGGGATCTGGTAATTTGACTTTTGTAAACCAGTTGATGGCCTGTTTTTTTGCTTCTTTTTTTGAAATTTTTTTATGTATCTGTATGGCTTCTGCTACTTGTTTTCCACAGGTAATTACGGGGTTTAGTGATGTCATTGGCTCCTGGAATATCATGGCTATTTTATTGCCACGGATATCCTGCATTTCATGCTGGTTTCTCTTTAAAAGGTTTATTTGTTCTTCGCCGTTAACTGAAAAAATAATCTCGCCGGCAGTACATTTTGCTGCCGGAAATGGCAGTAACTGTAAAATAGAAAGGGCGGTAACCGATTTGCCTGAACCCGACTCACCAACCAACGCAACTACTTCACCCCGGTTTACGGAAAGGGAGATGTTTTTTAAAGCATTGACTGTGCCGGATTCTGTAATAAAATCAAGGGTAAGATTTTTTATTGCTAATAATGGCAGCATTATTTATCCAGTACTTTTATGGCAATAGTTTTTTGTGGTGTTGGATAATAGGCCATACAAACTGCACAATTCTGAATTGAATTAGTATCTATCGTGAAATAAAATTCATCGCCCTGGTTTATTGATGCGGGGAAAGTACAGGGACTGCCGAGTTTGAATACGTTATCATACGAAATACCTGTTGTTTCATCTATCCAGGTTTCAACAAGTTTTGAAGTATCTATTTCACCTTCTATCAGGCTAATTGTATAGTTCATGCAAATGCCTTTAATTTCAAGTTTTCCTTTATACCTAACCGGATTATCATTTTTTTTACTGCAATCACTTGCTGAAAGCAGTAATATTGAAAATGCTGATAAGAAAATAATGAGTTTCATGTGTAAATTTTAGTTTTATTATTTTGCCACATGTTATTCGCCATAAAATTTTCATCGAAGGGTTGAATAATAACTCGAAAATTTTATGGCTCTTTTCATATTTTAAAATTTAAGGTGTCTTACCGTCATGCCGTCATTGATCAATTGTTTCAAAGAATCAATTCCAATTTTAAGATGGTTTTGAACAAAAGTGGCTGTTACTTTTTTATCACTCTCTTCTGTTTTTACTCCTTCGGGAATCATTGGTTGGTCGCTTACAAGAAGTAAGGCTCCGGTTGGAATTTTATTGTAAAAGCCAACAGTAAAAATGGTGGCGGTTTCCATATCAATGGCGTATGCCCTCACTTTTTGTAAATACTCTTTAAAGGGCTCATCATGTTCCCAAACTCTGCGGTTAGTAGTGTAAACTGTACCTGTCCAATAATCCACTCCATGGTCCCTTATAGTTGTAGATACTGCTTTTTGCAAGGCGAATGCCGGTAATGCCGGTACTTCAGCCGGGAAGTAGTCATTAGAAGTTCCTTCCCCTCTGATCGCAGCAATGGGCAGAATTAAGTCCCCTATACTATTTCTTTTCTTCAGTCCGCCACATTTTCCTAAGAATAAAACCGCTTTTGGTTTGATGGCAGTAAGTAAATCCATTACGGTAGCAGCAGTAGGGCTGCCCATCCCAAAATTGATAATGGTAATATTATCAGCGGTAGCGCATTGCATAGGTTTGCCTTCACCTACAACTGCCACTTTATTCCATGCTGCAAACATGGAAACATAATTACTGAAATTGGTCAATAGAATATATTCGCCAAAATTTTCTAAAAGTTCTCCCGTATAGCGGGGTAACCAATTGTGTACTATTTCTTCTTTCGTTTTCATGGGTGCAATTTAATCATTTACTTTTGAAGCATGGTGGTTATAAACTATCCCGGGCCTGGCTTTCGGATTAAAACAGAGAAAGGCAAGGAATATATTTTTGATTCTTTAAGAAAAAAATGGTTGGTACTGACTCCGGAAGAGTGGGTTCGGCAAAATTTTGTGCAATACCTTTTGCAGGTAAAAGAATATCCGGCTTCTTTAATAGCAATTGAAAAAGAGATTCAGTTGGGTGAATTAAAAAAGAGATTTGATATCCTTATTTACAATTTATCACATGAGCCATGGATGATGATTGAATGTAAGGCAGCGGGTATTAAATTAGATGAAAGTGTAGTACAACAGGTGTTGCGGTATAATTTAAGTGTACCGGTAAATTTTATTGTCATCAGCAATGGAAATCAAACTTATGCATGGGAGAAAAAAAATGGAGAATTGGAAATTATCAATGAGCTTCCTTCCTTTAAATAAAAAATCCCTTCAAAAATGAAGGGATGTTGATTGAATAGTTGAATGTCTTACATCTTAAATATCTTTTCATCCACTGGTATATTCAGTTCCACTTTTTCATACTTGATTTCCTGAAATACCTGTCCCTGTATTTTTTGCGTAAGCATGAAACTGAATTTTAATCCATTAACATCTTTAAAATCGGAATAATAAGTTTCTATTTCAAGTTCCTGGCCCTGAATTTCTCTTTTACCAACTGATTTAATTAGCAGGTTGTCAGCCGTATTTATAAAGAAAGTAAACTCTTTCCCATCATCTTTAGTAGTTAGTTTTATTTTATAGGTTTTAACTCCTTCAACATCTTCCTGGCCAAGTAGTTCAACTTTGTGTCCACGGCTAATATAATCCATCAGGTTGTTTGCAATATTTGACTGATTTTTTGCAGCGGTGAGTTCTGCTCCGGAAATTTCAGTAGCTGTTGTTACGCCGGCGTATGGATTAATTTTCCATCCTTTTCCATTTTCATAAACATTAATAACGGCCTGTCCCATTATATCAAGATCAGTTCTGGCAGCTTTGCCATTAACCACCTGTAAAGTCATTGGGAATGTCTGTCCCTGCATCGAAACTGTTCCGGAGAATTTGGTAGTTGCCACTTTATTAAAATTATCTAAGCCGCCCATTGCAGCAGCATATTTTGAAATTATTTCATCAGCAGTTTGAGCATTAGCAGCTATTACAACAAAACTTAAAAGAGTAACAAATAATTTTTTCATCGTTTTTATTTTTTGGATAACGAAGGTATGCTTTTCGGGAACTTAGATGCCGAAAAGTGATGATTGGTTGGATTTTGGAGATTAATATTTCGGGCAAATACATAAGCTGTTAATAGAATGGTTGCATTTAAATTAAAAAACCCATCCCGCTACCTGGGATGGGTTAATATTAGAAAAGCAAGATGCTTTAGTACAGAATATTGGGTTGAAGTTGTTATGGAAATATTCCAAGTTCTGCATAAGAAACTCCCACTTTATTAATGGCAACAACGTAGGCTGCTGTACGCATGTCAGGGATTTCCGGATTGTTTTTCCAGGCTTCCATTACTTCATGTGTGGCATTTATCATCGTTTCTTCCAGACCGCTATAAACAAGGTCAATTTCATCCGGGCCGTGAATCATAAGTTCTTTCTTATTGTCAGGAATTATTTTGCCACTCATTTCTTCCATTTGCTGAATCATGTTTGAATTCTGTGTTTCCTGAAATCTTTTTTCCATTCGCCCATACCGCACATGACTAAGGTTTTTTAACCATTCAAAATATGAAACAGTAACACCTCCCGCATTCAGGTACATATCGGGAACAACTATAATTCCTTTATTGGCAAATATTTCGTCTGCTTCTGGTGTTAGTGGACCATTAGCAGCTTCTCCAATTATTTTTGCTTTTACCCTGGGTGCATTTTCACCATCAATAACATTTTCAAGTGCAGCAGGTATAAGGATATCACATTCCATTTCAAGTGCATCTGAACTATTTTCGAAATTAGTTGCCCCCGGAAAGTTCAATATTGAACCAGTGCTTTTACGGTGATTGAACACCGCATCTACATCAAGCCCGTCTTTATTCCATATGGCACCTTCATATTCTGCTAACGCTATAATTGTTGAACCGGCATTTTGAAAAAATTTTGCAGAATGATATCCTACATTCCCTAAGCCCTGAACAATTACTGATTTTCCTTCTACTCCGATTGTTAATCCTGCTTTTGCCATCACATCTGGCATTTTACAAACTTCTCTTAATCCAAAGAATACACCTAACCCGGTTGCTTCACGACGTCCGTGAACACCTCCCTGGGTAATTGGCTTACCTGTTACACAACCTGCTGCATCAATTTCTCCCGGTCTCATGGTTGTATAGGTGTCTAATATCCACGACATTTCTCTTTCACCAGTTCCATAATCAGGTGCAGGAACATCAGTGCCGGGACCAATAAAATTTTTCTTAATTAACTCTGATGTGTAACGACGTGTAATTTTTTCCAACTCGTATACAGTATACTTTTTGGGGTCAATACTGATACCACCTTTTGCACCTCCAAAGGGTACATTTACAATGGCGCATTTGTATGTCATTAATGCCGCAAGTGCCATCACTTCATCAAGGTTTACGGCAGTAGAAAACCGGATTCCACCTTTGCAAGGTGATTTATGGTGGCTATGCTGTACTCTATAAGCCTTAATGGTTTCAATCGTATCACCAATTTTTACAGGAAAATTCATTCTGTAAACGGCATTGCATTGTTTAATTTGTTCTAAAGTTCCTTTATCCCATTTTGTGTATTTGGCTGCCTTGTCGAAACTTTTTTCAACAGAGCCAAAGAAACTGTAATGTTTTTCTGACATAAATTCTTTTTTAGGTTAAGCAATCGTTATAATAAAAAAGCGAAATAAAAAATCAATTATTTCGCTTAAGTTCTAGTTTTCTTTTTCCAGTTTACTCATTTTTCTATCTAGCCTGGTGACATATAAAATAAGGCCGGCCAATATGGTGAGCACTACCGCTACAACCACATAAATACGACCGTTACTACGCATGGTGTCGGTCGTTTTTGCACCCTGTTGTTGTGCAAAAATGCTTAATGATGTAATTATCATCAGAAACAGGAAAATAATTTTTTTTATAGCACTCATTGTAATAGCTTTTTTTCTTTGAATAATACCAACCGGATCTTTAAAGTGGCTATCCAGACACCTAATAAAGTCCAACCGATAACGGCAGGGTAAAATACTATACGCATACTGCTGTCAATATCGTTTGTATTTAATGCAGGATTTCCTTTTTGGCCAGGATGCAGGCTGTCCATTACCCTTGGCAAAATCCAGATGGAAGGGAATAACATGGCAAAGGCAAAAATATTATAAACTGAACTTATCCTTGCCCTGGTGTCCATATCTTTAATGGAATCTCTGAGTACCATATAGGCAAAGTAAATTAAAAGGGCAATGGCTGCACCTATCAGTTTAGGCTCTCTTGCCAATGCACTGAATGATTGAAAAGCAGGGTTATTAGGATCGCCCCAGGTATAAGTCATCCAGATTGCCCCGGTTAAGTACCCAAGTACTCCCATCACAATTCCAACAGCGGCATATTGACGGGCATAAATATCATATTTCAGGTTAAAACTGCGCAGATACCGGATAGAATTAACCACAGAAACGGTAAATAGTATCATCATCCCAAACCACATACATACATGGAAATACAGGTTTCTGATGGTTTCCTCAAGAGCAGGTAAATCGGGTACTTTAAAAAGGAAACCGGCAATACAGGTATAAACCAACAAGACGATACTTGTAATTTTCCACCAGGACTTATGCATATAATTTTTTTCGACTTTCAATCGTAGTTTTTGTCTTTTCGTAGCAGGGAAATGTGAGGCAAATGTAAGGTGATGTTTCTAAAAGATAATTTTTTTTCTTTATTACTTTTACCTTCCTATTTAATTAAAATTTCATTAATCCTTCCAGAGATAAGGGAAAAGAATTACAGCCAATAAAACAACCATAGCATCCAATGCAATTAAAAGAAAAACGGTACTGATGGGTATGGTAAGCAAGGGGGCAAAAGCTGCATTGGAAAGCCTCATTAATAACAATAACTGGGGTATGATAATAGGGAAACCCAAAACGGCCATAATTGCTGCATTTTGTTGTGCTTTCGCTGCAATTGCTGCTAAAAAAGTGAAGACAAGGCTTAAGCTCCAACCGCCTAATAATACCAATCCAATAAATTGACCCATTTTTTGCATCGGGTTGCCTAAAAAGAGGCTGAATAAAAACAGGCTCAACAGGCTCATAATAAGCATCAGCAAAGAGTTGAAAAGTAATTTTGCCAGGACAAAATCAGAAGGGCTGGCTATGGAATAGAAATACAGCATTCTTCCCTTGCTTTCCTGTAAAAAACTTTTAGCCACGGCGTTGATACAAATGAACAACTGAATAACCCAGAATAACCCATTCCAGACTTTACTTTCTGGTTCGTCCATAGCCATAAATAATACAAAAATGGTAGATCCTATATATAAAAGGATGCCATAAAAACTGTACTGTTGCCTTATTTCAAGCAACAGGTCTTTTTTGAACAAAGTAATTATATGACGAATGGGGCTGATAAAATTGTTTGTCGGCAAAAATAGCTTTTCAGATAGTATCTCTTTAGTTTTATTTTTCTAAATTTAATCCTTCTATTTTTTTGTATAACATTTTCTGCACCGGGGTTCGTATGCATCTGTAGCTCCCAGCATTACCTGGTCTTCGTTGGGAATTTTTCTGTATGAATAATTGGCAATACTGCCACATTGCATGCAAATAGCATGAAGTTTTGTAACATAGTCGGCTTTTGCCATTATATAGGGCATTTGTCCAAAAGGTTTGCCCAGGTAATCCATGTCTAAGCCTGCTACAATGACCCTGATACCCCGGAAAGCAAGTTCGTCGCAGACATTTGCTATTTCTTCATCAAAAAACTGGGCTTCGTCAATACCAATTACCTCTACATCTCCGGCCAGCAATAAAATTTTCTGAGAGTTGTCAATCGGAGTTGAATGAATAGCTGTAGCGTCATGTGATACAATTTTTACTTCATCGTAACGGATATCAATGGCGGGTTTGAAAATCTCCACTTTTAGGTTAGCAATTTTAACTCTTCTAAGTCGACGGATTAGTTCTTCAGTCTTGCCGCTAAACATTGAGCCGCATATTACTTCAATACTGCCTCTTCGTTCGCCGCTGGTATTAGGTTCTATAAACATTGTTAAGAATTGTTAGGGTGTGGTTGAATTTGATATAATTGGCAAACAGTTTGTAACTTTAAATGCTCCAAATTAAAAGCGGTCAAATATAAATCAATGGAACGAATTGAAGCCCTCATAGGAAAATTAAAGTTGCAATTTGATCAAAATGCTGATCCGGCACAACTATTAGGGACAGTACAGCTTTTGCATTTTGAGCTTTCAAAATTAAATACCAACAGCCGGCAAAATCTTGGTACCGCAAAAGTGGCAGTGGTATTGCCACCTATTACAAACACGATGGTAGCTGAAGATGCGTCAAAATATGAAAAATATGCTCCAAAGGTTGCTGAACAGCCAGCAGTAAAAGAAGTAAAAGAAATAGTTTTGGTGGATGAAGGATCGGTTTCCTTATTACAGAAAAACGGGCAATTGGATATGGTTTTTGATCCGATGTCTGAAATTCCAACCCTTTCTCATCAATCAAAAGAAATTAACGAATCTGCCGAACTATCTGAGTCTATTAATGACAAGTTGAAACAAGGAAAAACAGAATGGGTTGAAGTGCTGAAAGAGACGCCAATAAAGGATCTTAGAAAAGCAATCGGGATAAATGACCGGTTTCATTTTAT
>JBARSW010000713.1:0-1597 GCA_049644925.1 Chitinophagaceae bacterium
CGAATAGAAGTAGACGAACCAACCATGAGTATGTTATTTACCATTAATAATTCTCCGTTTTTTGGAAAAGAAGGAAAATATGTTACTTCAAGGCACCTCAGAGATAGATTGTACAAGGAGCTGGAAAAAAATCTTGCCTTAAGAATTGAAGATGGTGAAACCGAAGATAAATTTGAAGTGTACGGCAGGGGAGTATTACATTTGAGTGTATTGATAGAAACAATGAGAAGGGAAGGTTATGAATTCCAGGTTGGTAAACCTCAGGTAATAATAAAAGAAATCGATGGAGTGAAATGTGAGCCGGTAGAAACACTTGTGGTCGATGTACCTGAAGTTTCTTCGGGTAAAGCTATAGAATTAATCACTCAAAGAAAAGGTTTACTAAAGGTGATGGAGCCGAAAGGTGATGTACAACATCTGGAATTTGAAATACCATCCAGAGGTATCATTGGTTTACGAAATATCATGATGACAGCTACTTCAGGTGAAGCTGTGATGACACATCGATTTTTACAATTCGAACCACTTAAAGGTGACCTGCCTGCAAGACTAAAAGGATCAATGGTGTCAATGGAACAGGGACAATCCTTGCCATTCGCCATCGACAGATTGCAGGATAGAGGAAAGTTCTTTATTGATCCTGGCGAGCAGGTATATGTAGGACAGGTGATAGGTGAACATACCCGTGATAATGACCTGGAAGTAAATGTGATAAAAGGTAAAAAACTGACCAATATGAGAGCCTCCGGTTCTGATGATAATGTCAAAATTGCACCTAAAATTCAGTTTTCACTGGAAGAAGCCATGGAATATATCCGTGAAGATGAATACCTTGAAGTAACACCTCTAAACCTCAGAATGCGAAAAATTAAATTCTAAAATTCGTATTCCATTCAGGTCACCGAATATTATTAAATATCCATTAATATTCTGTATTCCTGTGGTAAATAATTATTGATTCTTTGACCCAAATTTTTTAGGAAACCTAATCCATTTCCTTCATACGTGACTAATATCCAGGATTTTTGATTCGAATCAATGGCAGCCAGAGTTCTTTTCAGAAACAGTAAAGCATCCAATCTGTTTAACTCAAAAGTTTGAAAATCATCCGTTAACAAGTATGATAATGCCAAACTGTGGTCGGGTATTACAATTGTTTTATTTACAGTTCCAACTGAAACCCCACAATAAATTAGTCTTAAAAAC
Organism: Chitinophagaceae bacterium; assembly: GCA_049644925.1. Classification (GTDB taxonomy): domain Bacteria; phylum Bacteroidota; class Bacteroidia; order Chitinophagales; family Chitinophagaceae; genus JJ008. Next base: position 1,207 of record JBARSW010000713.1, read on the forward strand.
TGGATTAAATAGAATGCTTCTCTTTCCAGATTTGAATTTATCGCGTGAATAGTACCGGTTTTGTCATGTAGTAAACTTTTGTTTTCTAATTTGATCCACTCACTAAAAACGTGTAAACTCTTTTTATCAAAAGCAGTTAAAGAGTTGTTCGTTCTGATTTTCCTATTTAAGTTACCTTTAGGTTCAGCTTTATTTTGCAAGACGGATATAAAAAATCCTTCTCCCTTGATTTTGTGCGGAAAAAACTGATACCCGAAACTTTTTCCTTCCGATATTTCAACTATATTCCAGTCTTTTTCCGTCTTAACTGCAAGTGATGACAACCCCTTCTCACTTACCAGCCACTGAATATTATTTATATTTTCATATCTGTTGTAAGTACATGTGGAGT